>NZ_RZSG01000501.1:0-4434 GCF_003997725.1 Mesorhizobium sp. M4A.F.Ca.ET.050.02.1.1 | reverse complement strand
GAAGAAGGCGACCAGCTTCTCGGTCGGCGGGCTGCCCTGCGCCTGCAAGGCGGCGCCGTCGCCGCCGGTGCGCAGCTTGCCGGTGGTGCCGAGCGAGCCGTCGATCAGGCGGCCGTACAGGTCGCGGATCTCAAGCCCCAGCATGCGCTGGCCGAAGAACCAGTTTTCCGGATCGGGCGCCTTGTAGTTGGTGAGGTTGAGGATGCCGACATCGACGGCGGCAACCATCACATAGGCATTGCTGCTAGGCTGCACGCCTGCCACCGCGACCGGGATCGACAGCTGCTGGCGTGGCATTGTCTTCTCAGGCGGCGTCAAGGTGACGGCGAGCTTCTTCGAGCCCGGGTCGACCGCCAGCCATTTCACGCCGATGGCGCGGGCTGGCATGCGCGTCTCCTGCGCGTCGCCCGGCCGGAACAGTGTCGCTGTAACATAGGCGCCGGCGCCCCAGTCGTCGCCGACCGGGATGTCGACGGTTCCACCGCCGGCAGGTACGCTTGCGGTGACGGTCTTCAGCAATTTGTCGGCGCCGATGGTGACCAGCAATTCGCCGGCAAAGTGCGGCGAGACCTTGAGCTTGGCCACGTCGCCAGCCGCGAAGGTGTCCTTGTCGAGAGCAATCTCGAGGCCGTCGGGCGTTTCGGTGGTGGTGGAACTGACATACCAGCCGCCATCGAATTCGTAGCTGGTCGCCGGACCCTCGGGATCAGCCGTCTCGACCTCGAGCCGGTAGCGGCCCCAGTCGACCGGCAGCGACACGGTTGCCTCGCCATCGGCGGCAAGATCGATCTGACCGTTGGCCACCGATTTGGTGAAGGTGACCGGCTCGTAATTCCATGAATTGTTGGAGCGGTACCACTGGTAATTGCGCTCGACCTTGACCAGCGACCACAGCGCGCCTTTCAGCGCCTCGCGCTTGCCGTCGGGGTCGACGGCGATCAGGCTGAACTTCGCCGTGCCGCCCTGCGGCACCTCGTCGTTCTCGAAATCCGGACGGATGCCGATCATGTGGCCCTGCGGGCGGATGCCGATGTTGAGCGATCGCTCGACGGCGCGGCCGCCGGTTTCGCGCATGCGGACGGTGACTTTGGCGTCGACCAGCTTGGTGGTCGAGGGCAACTGGTCGACGGCGACCGGGAAAGTCGCCTTGCCGTCCTCGCCGACCACGGGCAGGCCGGCGAGCGGCGTCACCGAGGGCTCGGCCGACTGCTCGTCGGCGAGACCGAAGGAATAGCCCTTGAAGCGGTCCCAGTCGCGGGCGGTCGACAGCGTCAATTCGCCTTCGAGCGCAAGTCCGGCGGCCGGCGCGCCATAGAGGAAGCGGCCGTCGACGGTGACGTTGGCGGTTTCGCCCTGCGCGATCTCCTTTTTGTCGGCGGAGAGGTCGAACTCGATGCGATCCGGCACGAAGTCCTCGACCAGGAACATCTGGCTGGCGACGGCCGCCTGCTTGGGATCGGTATGGATCGACACCGTCCAAGTGCCGCGCATGGCGTTGGGCTCGAGCGGCAGGTCGACGGCATGGCCACCAGCTGAGGCGCCATCGCTGACGATGCGGCGGTCCTCGACGCCGTCTGGGCGGGTGAAGATGAAGGTCAGCGGCAGGTTCTCGACCGCCTTGGCGGCGCCGTCGCGGGCAAGGGCCGCGACATGCACATCCTCGCCGACACGGTAGATGCCGCGCTCGGTCCAGGCATAGACGTCGAGCGCACCGGGCGCCGGACGCCCGGTGACGCCACGGTCGGAGAGGTCGAAGCCGGCCCGCCCCATATCGAGGAAGACGAAGTCGTTGTCGCCTTGCTTGGCCATCAGCACGGCCGGCACCATGCCGCCTTCGCCGCGCGTCAGGCCGGGGTTGAAGACGGCGCGGCCCTCGGCGTCGGTGGTGGCGGTGCCGAGGATCTCGTTGTTGCGGGCGAGCAGCGTCAGCTCGGCACCCGTGATCGGCTTGGCGCTTCCAAGCGAGCGGGCAAAGACGTTCAGCCCGTCCTGCCCGGTATAGGTGGAGAGCCCAATGTCGGAGACGACGAACCACTGCGTGGCACGCGAATCATACTCGTCGCTGTGGTCGTCGACAGCCTGGGCGGTAAGCACATAGACGCCGGGCTTGCGCTGCGGCAGCGCCTCGTCGACCGGGAACGAAGTGGTGACCTCCTTGTTGAGGTCGTTGGCGATGTCGAGCTGGCCTTCCCAGACCGGCGAACCCATCTGGTCGGAAATGTTGGATAGATCGTAGCCGTCGAGCTGCTTGAGGAACTGGTAGCCGGACAGAAGCTGCGCCAGCGAACGGTCGCCGATGCGGTAGAGCTTCATCTTGGCTGCATTCATGTTGACGGTGACGACCGGGATGCCGCGGCGCGCGCCCGCCGGCAGCACGAAGCTGTCGCCGGTGAAGCGGGCGGAAGGCGCACGATCCTGGACATAGATCGAGAGCACCACAGGCGCGCTGGTCACCTCGCCGATAGCCGCCGGCAGGCCGGCGCGGAACGTCACCTCATAGTGCTGGCCATGCTCCAGCCCTTCGACGCAGATCTGCTTGTCCTTGGCTTCGACGCCTTTGGGGGCGGCGTTGTCGACGGTGACGAACTGCGAATAGTCGACACCGGTCTTGACCAGATCCTCGGAGAATTGCGCGCAGATGCGTGGCGCGCTGGTGTCGGCATCGACGGTGTGATCGATGACGCGGAAGCCCTTGCGGGCCTTGAGGTCCGCATAATCGGCCTGGACCGACGGTGAGCTGACCAGCGCGAGGCTCGCTTCATAAGCCTGCAGCGACGGCCGGTAGAGATCGCGGCGGTCGAGACCGGCGCCGAGCAGCGCGAGCGCTTGGGCGCGCGTCTTGGTGGTGCGCACCAGCTTGTAGGCGTTGAAGGCGGCGGACGTGCCGTTTGCCGGCAAGGTCGACCCTTCGGACGTGTTGGAGGCCGGCTGCACGGCAAGCGTCTCGCGCGCCAGCTCGAGCCAGAGATGGCCGTCATCGGGCAGCACCGTAACCGCGGCTTCGTATTTCTGCATGGCCAGCCGGTGGTCGCCGGTAAGCTGCGCCTGCTCGGCCGCGGCCTGCAGCGCCCCCAGACCCTCGGTCGGCTTGTCATAGACCGGATCGGTCAGCTTGTTGCGGTACTGCTGCGCCTGGTCGGCCATCCAGCCGGGGAAAAAGGCCAGTTCCGGCGGCGCGCCGATATCGGGATCGCCATCGACATTGGCGACCTTGCCGGCAATGGCGCCGTTGAAGGGTTTAAGCTGGTTAAAGTCGGATTTGAGAAAGCACCATTTGGCCTTGGTGTTGTAGGTGAAGGCCCGGCAGGCGGGGTCGCCCAGGCATGTCGTCTTGCATTGGTCAAGGCTGACATTCTGGTCGGACCTGAGGTCGAACCCGAAATAGTCGGAATTGTCCGTCGTCACGATCCGCCGGGCTTCCGCCGCTTGCGCGACGCCGCTGAAGGCGAAAAAGAGAAGAACCAGGAAAGAGAGACCACGAGCCGCGCGCATTGCCACATCACCCTCCAGATATCGCCAGCGTCCCGGCATGATCAAGCTTCAGTCAGGCTTGTCAACGCCGGAGCTCGGCAGGTTTGCACCCACCAACGGGTTCCATGCCGGCCAAAGGCCGGTATTTCAACAAAACCTCCATAGGACAGGGGATCACGCAATCTTGCGAAGACGCAAAAGGTGTGAATTCCAAGCCCTGTCTATTTCAGACAATTGGATTGTGGCCCCTTTACGAGCGTTTCAGAACTTCATTCCAATTTTAGTTTTGTCGACTAGGTTGTCTTAATGCCGGCGCATGAAAAGCAGATGTCAGGGGGGATCGCGCCAGGGCGCGGGCTTCCGCGCGCCCTGCTTCTGGCCGCGCTTTGTTCTGTTGCTTTCATTGCCGAATCGCGGCCGGCGACGGCCTTCGAGATATTCGGCATCAAGCTCTGGGGTTCTTCCAGCGACGAAGATGCCGATATTGTCGATCCGCTGCGCTACTCGGTGACCATCGAGGCGCCCGATGCGGACAAGGACCTGGTCAAGAAACTGGAAAATGCCTCGACGCTGAAGGCGGACGAGGAGCGCCCGGTCTCCGGCTCGCTCGGCCTGCTGGCCAAGGCGCGAGCCGACCGCGAGCAACTAGTCGCCGCCCTCTATGCCGACGCCCGCTACGAAGGCGTCGTCACCGTCACGATCGAAGGCAAGCCGCTCGACGACCTGCCGCCCGACGCCGAGTTCAAGGGGCCGCAACCTATTCCAGTGGTCATTTCCATCGCCGCCGGCGCGAAGTTCACGCTGGGCAACATAAGGCTGGAAGGCGATGCGGCGGGGCGCGCCAGCGCCGATTTCGGGCTGATCGCCGGCGGAGACGCCGGGTCGGGCGCCGTGCTCAAGGCCGAGGCGCTGATCGTTCGGGCGCTGAAACAGGAAGGCCGGCCGCTGGCCAGGATCACGGAC
>NZ_RZSG01000500.1:0-4435 GCF_003997725.1 Mesorhizobium sp. M4A.F.Ca.ET.050.02.1.1 | reverse complement strand
CTGCTGTTCACCATCGCCTGCGGCTTGCGGCTCGCCCGCTTCAATGTGCTTGACGACGAGAAGGCCGACCGGCCGCTGTGGCAAAGCGAATATTTCGTCGGCGTGCCGGCGCCGGCGGGCGCGGTGCTGGTGATGCTGCCGCTCTATCTCTATTTCCTGCGGCTGGGACTTGAGCCGACCCGTCTCGCCGCCTTTGTCGCCACCGGCTTCACCGTGCTCGTCGCCTTCCTGCTGGTCAGCCGGCTGCCGGTCTATTCGGGCAAAAGCATCAAGGTGCCGGGCGACAAGGTGTTGCCGGTGATCCTCGCCGTGGTGCTCTACGTCCTGCTTTTGATGACCTACCCCTGGTACACGCTGACCGCTTCGGTCGCCGGCTATCTGGTCTTCCTGCCGCTTTCCGTGCGCGCCTATTCGAAACGCGCCATGCGCGAAGGCGAGAAGGTGCCGCCTTCGGATATCGGTTAAGGCGCTAGGCCGCGGCGCTCAGCCCCAGTCGGTCGATCGCCAGCCTGCGGGTCGAGACGTAGTCGGTCTTGCCCGAACCCAGCACCGGGATCTCCTCCACCTTGATGATGTCATTGGGCACCATCAGTTCGGCCGCGCCCGCCTTCTTGCCGAAGGCGCGTAGTTCCTCCGGACTGGCATCGTCGGCCGTGGTCACCAGCACGATGCGCTCGCCGCGTCTTTTGTCCGGCACCGCGACGGCGGCGTGGCGTTCTTCCGGCCACAGCGACTGCACCAGCATCTCGACCGCGCCCAGCGACACCATCTCTCCAGCGATCTTGGCGAAGCGCTTGGCGCGGCCGCGAATGGTGATGAAGCCGTCGCGGTCGACCGAGACAATGTCGCCGGTATCGTGCCAGCCATTGAGCGGCTGCAACTCGCCAGGCCGGTCGGCGGTCATGTAGCCCACCATCATGTTCGGCCCGTCGAGGCACAGCCGGGCGGCATCGTCAATGCCCTCGACGGCTGCGAGCTTCATGCGGATGGCTGGCAACAGCCGTCCGACCGTGCCGTCGCGGCCATGGATGGCGGTGTTGACGGCGACGACCGGGGCGGCCTCGGTCAGCCCAAAACCCTCGATGATTGATGCGTCGAAGCGCTCGCGATAGACGCGGCGCGTCTCCGGCTTGACCGCCTCGGCGCCGGCGACGACGAAGCGCAGGCTGGAGAAGTCGCCGTCCTTGGCGGTGCGCGCATAATTGGCGAGGAAAGTGTCGGTGCCGAACATGATCGTCGGCCCGACCTTGCGCGCGATCTCGGGGATGATCTTGTAGTGAAGCGGCGAGGGGTAGAGGAACAGTTTCACGCCGGTGACCAGCGGCAGGATGGTGCCGCCGGTCAGTCCGAAGGAGTGGAACACCGGCAGCACGTTGAGCAGGGTGTCGGCGGGCGAGATGGTAATGCGCGCCTCCGCCTGCATGGCGTTGGCGAGCAGGCTCTTGTGCGACAGCACCACCGCCTTGGGCGTGCCTTCCGAGCCCGAGGTGAACAGGATCACCGCTGGCTTTGCCGCATCCTGTGGCCGCAGCGGAAAACGCCACAGCAGCGCGGCCGCGAGCTTGTCCAGCATCGTCACGCTCTGGCGCACATCCTCCAGCCAGAGCATTTTGGCGCCCCCCGCCTCGACCGCCTCGGCGATGTCGGCGAGCCCGGCCTTCTCGATGAAGGCGCGGGAGGAGACGACGGTTCGGATGACGGCGGTGCGCACAGCGGCGGTGACGCTTGCCGACCCGGCGGTGTAGTTGATCATCGCCGCCACCCGGCCGGCCGAGATGAGGCCGACGAAGGACAGCACCACGCCGTTGGCGTTGGGCAGCAGCAGCCCGACCGCTTCGCCAGGCGCCGACACCGCCTCGAAGCGGCGGCCGAGCACGCGCGCGCCGATGAACATCTTGCGATAGCTGAGCGCGCCCGAGATGACGTCCTCGATGATCGGGTGCGAGGCGCCGACTCTGGTTGCCGCGTCGCGCATGGCGAGGAACAGGCCGCGGTCGAGATTGGTGCCGAAGAGCCTGGCTTCCGCGAAGCGGTCGAACAGCGCGTTGGTGTTAGAGGCCTGGTCAGGGTTGCGCGCCACCAGCTCGGCGATCGTCATAGGCTCCAGCACGCTTATCGCGAGGCGCGGGAACCAGTGGCGCGGCGCCCGGTCCGCCGGGGTCAGCGACACCGGCAGGTCGCGCGCGCCGGCGATGAAGATCGGTACGATGCTGGCGTCGGCCTGCATGGCAATGCGGGTGATGGCGCGGAACAGGCGAAAGGATTTGACGTCAGGCTCGACCGCATCGGGCAGATAGACGGCAAGCCGGCCCTTGCCCTTCAGCACCCTGACCAGCCGGCGACTGACGAAGACATGCTCGGCATTGAAGGCGATGGTGCGGCCAAGCTCGCGCCATGGCTCCAGCCAGGGCGAGCGCGCCGACGCATCGTCGAGGATGTGCAGCGTGTCGTCCGGCAGCAGCGATAGCATCAGCGCCGGCTCGAAGCGCGACTGATGCGAGATCACATAGATGACCGGCGCCTTGGCATTGCGGGCGACGCGGATGCGCTCGTCGGCGATCCGGTAGGCGAGCTTGAACGGCACATAGAGCAGCGCCTGCGTGAAGCGCAGGCCAAGCCGCATCGTTTCGAGTATGCCGATCAGCAACCACGCCGCGACGAGGCCTGCAAGCAGCGCCAGGGTCAGGATCATTGCCGCGCTCTCCCAACGTCCTCCACGTCGCGGCTCTTGAGCGGCCGCTTCGGAGCCAGAGGGTAGCGCAAGCGCGGGCGACGTCAATGTGGACTGAGTGCCCTCTGGCCTTCTCCCCTTGTGGGAGAAGGTGGATCGGCGCGCAGCGCCGAGACGGATGAGGGCTGCTGGAAGAAACTCGGTCGCTAGAAAATCAAACGATTTTCGGCGCTTATCTTGTCGATGCAGCGATCCGTCCAGCACCCCTCATCCGACCGAGCTTCGCTCGGCCACCTTCTCCCACAAGGGGAGAAGGAGAGGGCGCCGGGCTACGCCGCCTTCAGCCTGCCGCTGATGAAACGGAACTCCTGCGTCTTGCCGCCGTAGCCATAGGCGGCGGCCGGAACCTCGTGCACGAAGGCGTAGCTCTCCTCATGCACGCCGCCCAGCAGGCGGCCGAAGGCGGCGAAGATCGCCTGGAGATAGGCTTCGAGCTCGAGCTTGGTGTTGGTGCCGTCGACCACCTTGATGTCGAGCCAGAAAGTATTGGAATCATGCTCGGCCAGCGACTTGCCGCCGGCGAACCAGTGCTGCGGATCGATATAGCTGATGGCGACCGCGGTGATGGTCGGGTCCTTGCGCAGCTGCTTGGCGGTGATCTCGGTCACCTCCTTGGCGATAGTGGCGGACAAAGCGGCGTCGGGCTTGCCGGTGACGCTGACATTGATGATCGGCATTTTCTTTCTCCTCGTTGTGAGCGGCGCTTCCTCGCCGTTGGAAGAAACCATGTCACGATCATTGAATCAAAAAAATCGAATTGTTTCGAAGAAAAGATTCGATATCATCGAATTATGCAAGTGCTCGACCCAGACCTCCTCAGGACCTTCCTTGCTTTCGTCGATGGCGGTTCCCTGGCGAATGCGGCTTCCGTCGTCGGCCGCTCGCCGTCGGCGGTGACGGCGCAGATGCAGCGGCTGGAGGAGATCGTCGGCGAGCCGCTGCTTGCTCCCCAAGGCCGCGGGCGCGGCCTGACGCCCGCCGGCGAGGATCTGGTCGGCCATGCCCGACGCATCCTCGCCGTCCACACCGAGGCCTGGCTGGCGCTGAAGGGCGCGCGTGCCGGCGGCCGCGTTGCCATCGGCACGACGCAGGATTTTGCCGATCGTGGCCTGCCGGAGCTGCTGCGCTCCTTCGCCGTCAGCCATCCGCGCGTCAGGATCGAATTGCGCGTCGGCCGCTCGGCCGAGCTTGCACAGGCACTGCAGGCCGGCCAGCTCGATCTCGCGATCACCATGCGCCAGGCCCCGGCATCGGACGAGGTCGCGGTGATCGGCGAGCCGATGCGCTGGCTCTGCTCGCAAAAAGGGCTGGCTGCGCGCGAAGAGGAGTTACCTCTGGCACTGCTCGATCCGCATTGCGGTTTTCGCGAAGCAGCGCTTGCGGCGCTCGACGCGGCGGGCCGCCGCTATCGCATCGCCGCCGGCAGCGCCAGCCTCGCCGGCCTGCGCACGGCGGTCGATGCCGGCATCGCGCTGACCCTGCGCACGGCGCGCTTTGCCCATTCCGGCATTGTCGAAGCGCCGCGCGAGCTTGGCTTGCCGCCGGTTCCGACGGCCGAGTTCGCCATCCGGCTGCGGCCGGAGGCCGAACGGCCGGCGCGGGACCTGGCCGCGCTGTTCGGCGAGGGCCTCGCACCCTCGGCAATCCCGGGCTGAGCGTCGCGCAAAGAAAAAGCCGACCTAATGGGCCGGCTTTAAGTAGGGC
>NZ_RZSG01000004.1:0-40758 GCF_003997725.1 Mesorhizobium sp. M4A.F.Ca.ET.050.02.1.1 | reverse complement strand
GTCTACAGAAGCGTCTTTTCATCCTTCCGGCACAGAACTGGGTCTCCAATGCATGAGCAAAGGAGCCTCACGATGAATGCCCTCACCCCCGCCGTGTCGACGGGACCACTGCCCGCCTCGCGGAAAATCCACAAGCCCGGCGTCCTCTACCCGCAGATCAGGGTGCCGATGCGCGAGATTTCCGTCCATCCGACGGCCGGCGAACCGCCCGTCACCGTCTACGATCCGTCCGGCCCCTACACCGATCCATCAGTCCAAACCAGCATCGAAAAAGGCCTTGCCCGGCTTCGCCACGAATGGGTCACGGCGCGTTGCGATGTCGAAGCCTATGACGGCCGCCACGTCCGGCCGGAAGACAATGGATTCGCCACCGGCGAGCGCCTGACACCGGAATTTCCGATACGCAATCGGCCGCTCAAGGCCAAGCAGGGCAAGGCGGTGACCCAACTTGCCTATGCGCGCGCCGGCATCATCACGCCAGAAATGGAGTTCGTAGCCATCCGCGAGAATCTCGGCCGCGAGGTGATGCGCGGCAAGCTGCAACGCGACGGCGAAGCCTTCGGCGCGGCGATCCCAGATTTCGTCACACCCGAATTCGTGCGCGACGAGGTGGCGCGCGGACGCGCAATCATTCCCGCCAACATCAATCATCCCGAGAGCGAACCGATGATCATCGGGCGAAATTTCCTGGTGAAGATCAACGCCAACATCGGTAACTCGGCTGTCACATCGTCGATGGCCGAAGAGGTCGAAAAGATGGTGTGGGCGATCCGCTGGGGCGCCGATACGGTGATGGACCTGTCGACCGGCCGCAACATCCACAACATCCGCGACTGGATCGTGCGCAATGCACCGGTGCCGATCGGCACGGTGCCGCTCTATCAGGCGCTCGAAAAGGTCGGCGGCATCGCCGAGGACCTCAACTGGGAGGTCTATCGCGACACGCTGATCGAGCAGGCCGAGCAAGGCGTCGACTATTTCACCATCCACGCCGGCGTGCGGCTGCACTACATACCGCTGACCGTCGACCGGGTCACGGGCATCGTCTCGCGCGGCGGCTCGATCATGGCCAAATGGTGCCTGCACCATCACCGGGAGAGCTTCCTCTACGAGCATTTCGAGGAGATCTGCGACATCGCCAGAGCCTATGACGTTTCCTTCTCGCTCGGCGACGGCCTTCGTCCCGGTTCAATCGCCGATGCGAACGACGCGGCGCAATTCGCCGAACTGGAAACACTTGGAGAACTCACCAAGATTGCCTGGGCAAAGGACTGCCAGGTGATGATCGAAGGCCCGGGCCATGTCCCCATGCACAAGATCAGGCAGAACATGGACAAGCAGCTCGCAGTGTGCGGTGAGGCGCCGTTCTACACGTTGGGGCCGCTGACGACCGACATCGCGCCGGGCTATGACCACATCACCTCAGGGATAGGTGCCGCCATGATAGGCTGGTTCGGCACCGCAATGCTTTGCTACGTCACGCCGAAAGAGCATCTCGGCCTTCCCGACCGCAACGACGTCAAGATTGGGGTGATCACTTACAAGATAGCCGCCCATGCAGCCGATCTGGCGAAGGGCCATCCGGCAGCGAAAACCAGGGATGATGCCCTTTCGCGCGCGCGCTTCGAGTTCCGCTGGGAGGACCAGTTCAACCTGTCGCTCGACCCCGAAACCGCACGGTCCTTCCACGACCAGACCTTGCCCAAGGAGGCGCACAAGCTGGCACATTTCTGTTCGATGTGCGGGCCGAAATTCTGCTCCATGCGCATTTCCCACGACATCCGTGCCGAGGCTCAGAAGGAAGGCATGGCGGCAATGGCGGCAAAATACCGGGAGGGCGGCGATCTCTACATGCCGGCGGACGAGACTGGCGTACCGGTCGTGCCGGAGGCTCCCAAACCATCATGAGGGTGCTCGTCAAAGGGGCCGGCGTTGCCGGCCTCACCGTCGCTTTCGAACTCGCCGCCCGCGGCGCGACGGTCACAGTCGCCGAGATGCGGCATGGCCTTGGCGGCAACGCGTCGTGGTTCGCCGGCGGCATGCTGGCGCCATGGTGCGAGCGCGAAAGCGCGGAGCAGCCGGTGCTGGATCTCGGACGCGACGCTGCCGACTGGTGGGATGCGGTGCTGTCGGGTCAGGTGACACGGGCCGGGACATTGGTCGTGGCCGCGCCGCGTGATGCCGGTGAGCTTGACCGGTTCGCCAGTCGCACGTCAGGGCATAGGCGCGTCGATGAAAACGAAATTGCGCTCCTGGAACCCGACCTCGCCGGCCGCTTCCGGCGTGGATTGCTCTTCCCCAACGAGGCTCACCTCGACCCACGCCAGGCGATGGCGGCACTTCATGACAACCTTGCGACCATGGGTGTCAAATTCCACTTCGGCTGCGACGCCCGGCCTGTTTCGGGTTTCGCCCGTCAGATAGACTGCATGGGAATGGCAGCGGCCGATGACAGGCTGCGCGGTGTTCGCGGCGAAATGCTGATCCTTCGCACGCCTGATGTCTCGCTGTCGCGGCCGGTCCGTTTGCTTCATCCACGCTTTCCGCTTTATGCCGTGCCGCGCACCGATCACCGTTTCATGATCGGAGCGACGATGATTGAAAGCCAGAGCGCCGGACCGGTGACGGCGCGTTCCATGATGGAGCTGCTGGGCGCCGCCCATGCCCTCCATCCGGCCTTTGGTGAGGCCGAGATCGTTGAAACCGGTGTGGGTGTCCGTCCGGCATTTCCCGACAATTTGCCACGCGTCGAAACAGACGGTGAGATCATCGCGATCAACGGTCTTTATCGTCACGGTTTTCTCCTCGCCCCCGCCATGGCGCGCCAGGCTGCCGGCCTGGTTTTCAGTCAAGACAGAACCAAGGAGCATGCTCATGAAACTGATGGTCAACGGCGAGGCGCGTGAGATTGCCGCCACCACGCTGGCCGAGTTGCTTGCCGCGCTCGACTATGAGGGCGATTGGCTCGCCACCGCCGTCAACGGCGACCTCGTGCACAAAGCCAACCGCACGGAGTTCCAGTTGAGCGACGGCGACCGGATCGAAATCCTCTCGCCCATGCAGGGCGGCTAGCATGTTGGAGCTTTATGGAACCGAGCTTTCGTCGCGCCTGCTTCTCGGCACCGCTCAATATCCTTCGCCGGCCATCCTTGCCGATGCAGTCAAGGCGTCGGGCACGTCGGTGGTGACCGTCTCGTTGCGGCGTGAGATGGCGGGCGGTAGAGCCGGCGAACAATTCTGGTCGTTGATCCGCTCGCTGGGCGCCAGAATCCTGCCCAATACCGCCGGCTGCCTCTCCGTCAAGGAAGCCGTCACCACCGCGAAAATGGCGCGCGAGGTCTTCGGCACCAACTGGATCAAGCTCGAAGTGATCGGCAATCACGACACGCTACAGCCGGATGTGTTCGGTCTGGTTGAAGCCGCCCGCATCCTGTGCGAGGACGGCTTTGCGGTATTCCCCTATACCACCGACGATCTCGTTGTCGCCGAGCGGCTGCTGGAAACGGGCTGCAAGGTCCTGATGCCGTGGTGCGCACCGATCGGTTCCGCCTTGGGACCGGTCAACATGACGGCGCTGCGCTCGATGCGCGGATATTTCCCTGGCGTCCCGCTGATTGTGGATGCGGGGCTCGGACGGCCGTCGCACGCGGCCACCGTCATGGAACTCGGCTTTGACGCCGTGCTCCTGAACACAGCGGTCGCCAAGGCGGCATATCCGGTCGGCATGGCGCGTGCTTTCGGTAAGGCGGTCGACGCCGGTCGTGAGGCGTTCAGTTCGGGAATGCTCGAACCGCGCGACGTCGCCGTGCCATCGACACCGATGGTCGGCAGGGCCGTTTTTTCATGAAGCTCGATCCCTTTTATCTGATCGTCGACAGCGCTGCCTGGATCGAACGGCTGGTCCCACTCGGAGTCCGGCTTCTGCAACTGCGCATCAAGACCGTGGATGAGGCTGGGTTGCGCGCGGAGATCCGCACCGCGAAGGCCTTGTGTGCTCGATACCAGTGCCAACTCATCGTCAACGACCACTGGCGCCTGGCAATCGAGGAAGGCTGCGACTTCATACATCTCGGCCAGGAGGATTTGCAGACCGCTGACCTCTTGGCGATACGGGCAGCCGGCGTAAGGCTCGGACTGAGCACACATGATCATCAGGAGCTGGAAACGGCGATGGCCGCCGAGCCTGACTACATAGCGCTTGGACCCATCTATCCGACCATCCTGAAGAAGATGAAATGGGCGCCGCAAGGGGTCGAACGGATCAGCGAATGGAAGCGCCAGGTCGCGCCGTTTCAATTGGTCGCCATTGGTGGCCTCAACCCTGAGCGGCTCGACGGTGTCTTTGCGGCTGGCGCGGACAGCGCGGCGGTGGTGACCGACATCACGCTCAACGACGACCCCGAGGCGCGCACGCGAGAATGGATCGAAAAGACGGACCAATGGCGCTGAGGCGAGAACCACATGTGCTTGTCGTCGGTGGATCGGACTCCAGTGGCGGTGCTGGAATTGCACGCGATATCGAGACGATCTCTGCCATTGGCGTGCGCACCTGTCTCGCCGTCACAGCGCTAACGGTGCAAACGCATGACGCCGTGATCGAAATCTATTATTCGCCACCTAGCCTGGTGGCCAATCAGATGTGCGCCGCGCTGCAGGCCAACGACGTGGCCACAATCAAGATCGGCATGCTGGCGACTGCCAAGATCATTGTTGCCGTTGCCGCAGTGCTGCGCAAATTTCCGCATGTCCCCGCAGTACTCGACCCTGTGCTGGCCTCCACCTCAGGCCGCGCACTTCTGCAAGCAGGCGCTATCGCTGCCATGAAGCGCGATCTTATGCCGCTTTGCTGCATTGTCACGCCCAACCTCCCTGAACTGGCGCTCCTTAGTGGCTCCGAACTGGCAGTGGATGAGGACGGAGCGCTCCAACAAGGAAAAAGACTGCTGGCCGCCGGCCCTCAAGCCCTGCTGATCAAGGGTGGGCATGCGTCGGGAACCCGGTCGACCGATATTCTGTTACGCTCCGGGCACGAACCCATCCGCTTCGATGCACCGCGCCTTGCCACATCGATGCGCGGGACAGGTTGCATGCTGGCCAGCGCGATTGCGGCGCATCTGGCGAAGCCGAAGCCGCTCGAAGACAGCGTGCGCGAAGGCAAGCTGTTTGTCTTGGAGAGGCTTCAGAAATGCCGGCTGAATAACCACAGCGTTCTGCGTCCAGCCAAGCAGACCCATTTTCCAGAATTTTTCCCGTAGCGAGACTAGAGAAGGGGCTACTGCTTCTCTATGCCATCCTCACAACGCGTTGAGTTTCTCACTGCCAATTATGCGACTTTCGAGGTGCAAATAGCGAATATCGAGTTCTTAGTGACAGAAACGACCGGAATTGGTTGCGTGGATCACCAGGTCGCTACCGATTGGGTCAGCGACTCAATAGAACGTCACATCTCTGTCCACACTCGAGCTTATTTGCCGCAAACGCGTCGAGCCCCGCGTCAATCGGTCTTATAATAGTATCCGGGGCAGCTCCAAAGCTGTGGCATCGGCTACCCGCCGGCCGTGGCGCTTGCTGTTCGAGCGTCGGACGCCGCCTGCCATTGAACATCTGATGGGCTATTGGGTGGCGGCGACACACTCATCCAGGTGCAACTGGCTTTTTCAACTCGGGAACCAGCAGAAGCCTTCGCTGCGTCGCAACATTTGGATTATGTCGTACAGCCCGATCTTCCAGAGAAAACAAGACCTAACGTTCGAAACCTGTCACGCAACCAACCACCGAATGAAAGATCCAGCGTGCGATCGCAGGGAGGTAAGAATAACCGGTCTGGCTTTCCTATCGCCGGTCCAGGTTAAGACCAACGACGTCGTCACGACATCAACACAGTGCGCGAAGCGCTCGTATTCCTGAATCAGTGGCCAAAAGCGCGTCGGGGACCGGTATTCAGTTGCGCGGTGAGAAGCAGCAACGCAGCGATCGCCGGACAGATGACACCCGAGCAGGCGCGGCAAGCATTGTGGGATTTGCCAGGATTGCCGGCGTGCTGGCCAAATCTGATTTCGTCGTTGGTGGCGACTGATTTAAAGCTGCAGGAAGATCACCGCCGGTAACGCGTTGGCCCGCTGCTCGCCAAGACGGAAAGAACGCCGCCTTGTGAGTTCCAATAATGGGCGATGCGGGAATTGCACATGTCTGTGCCCATCTGTCCGGCCGAAATGCAAATGGCGTCACTGGCGAAGGTCAGCGAACGCGGCACGCAGGGCTGGATTCTTTTGACTTGCGGCAAGCCGACATAGGTGCTGGCTTGATGTCTCGGTCACTGCGACGTGTCATGCCGATTCATTCGTCAGCTACCATGACGATGCGGCGCGTCGCCTGCGATCAGTTGATCGAACCGCGGTGCAATTCGGGACGCTTCGTCGATCCCGACAGTTGCGCAAAGGGAAGCCAAATCAGCGACTAGAGGCAACGTGGCTACGGATTCGAAGGGACCCCGCTGTTGCCGAAGAGGTGACTGGTGGAATGTCAAAGATCACCTCGTGAAAGGCCATTTGGGGCCACCTAATGATAAAGCCGGATGCCGCTATCGGGTCCTGGCACGGGAATGACGGTCCGGCCCTACGGTGGATCGAGTTCGGTTCATGTCGCTTCGCAAGGAGGATGTGTTCCGGCGTCTGCCCGAACCCCTCTTTCTCGCATTCTGCGAGGTTGCGCGATCGGGCCGCTCGGTCTCTGTGCTGATCGCCCCTCCTGTTGCCATCGATCGATTCCGCTTCCGGTGCGCACGCACGTGTCGCGCGTGGCAATCATGCAAGGTCGTGAATCATAGGAGGATGTACATGCTTTTGTCGGATTTCGGCCGCATCGGGTTCGATCCGTTTGTGGAAATGCGGCGCATGCAACAGGAAGTAAACCAGCGTTTGGCCGGGCTGACCGCCAGCGCCGCTCAGGAGTTTCCGCCGATCAATCTTTGGACTGGCGAGGACAGCGTGGCGGTGGCCGCGGAACTGCCGGGGATATCACCTGACGAAATCGGCCTCACGGTGCGCGAGAACATTCTGACATTGAAGGGAACGCGCGAGCCTCGAACGGAGGACGAGAAATCCGTCTGGCACCGCCGTGAGCGCGCCTATGGGACCTTCTCCCGGACAGTGCAATTGCCATTCCGCGTCGACCCGGAACGGGTCGAGGCGCGTTTCGCCAACGGGCTGCTCGAAGTCGAGTTGCACCGGCCGGAGGCGGATCGGCCGAAGAAGATCCAGATCAAGGGATAGAGGGAGGCAAGCATGGCTCAGGAACGCGGATCGGCCGTCGCACCATGCTGCTCAATGCCCGCAAGGTGCTTTACGACCATAGTTCGGCCATCACCATCCTTCTCGCCTTCAATGACATAACGGCCCGTCGTATCATCGAGCGGGAGAAGGAAGAACTGCTCGGTCGCACCGAAGACCTGCTTCGGCAGAAAGACGTCCTGCTGCGCGAGATGGAGCATCGGGTTGCCAACAGCCTGCAGATCATTGCCTCGATCCTGTTGCTGAAGGCACGCTCGGTGACGTCGGAAGAGACGCGCCAGCATCTCAAGGACGCCCATCAGCGCGTTCTGTCCGTGGCCGAGGTGCAACGCCATCTCCACACCTCCGCCGGCGTCGACGAGATCGATGTCGGCTCTTACCTACCGAAATTGTGCAGCAGCCTCGCCTCGTCGATGGTCGGCGAAGCCCAGCCGATCACGGTCACCGTAATGGCCGAAGGCGGCAGGATAGATTCGCAAAGGGCAGTCAGTCTGGGACTAATTGTCACCGAACTCGTGCTCAACGCCATCAAATATGCTTTCCCCAAGAAGAGAACCGGCGCTCGCATCCAGGTGAGCTACGAGACCGCGGGCAGTGACTGGAAACTGACGGTTTCGGACAATGGCGTCGGCAAGATCGCCAACGACGTACCGGCTACCGGACTTGGAACAGCCATCGTCGAAGCACTGGTGAAACAACTGGAGGCCAGGGTGGAGATTATCAGCGATATTGACGGCACCAGCGTGTCGGTCACCCGGGCGACGTTCACCTCGCGCGTGCCGCGAGCGGCGTAAAAACCGTTACTACGATGCTGCCTTCCGGACATCGCCTGATGTCCAGGGGATCTTCTGCCGCCACGGCCTTGTCCCCGGAGCGCAGGACTGCCAGTCGCATCGCATAAGCCGAAACCTCTCAGTCGGTTGAGGGCGCTTCCGATGGCCAAGATCCGCTTTTTTGGCGTTCAGCCGGTGGGACCAAGCTCTGAAGCTGACGCTGCGCAGGTCTTTGCGTGGATGACTCGGTGCGGTCGGTAAACTCGAAGTGGCGGTTGTGTGCGTCAAGTTCTGCAAAATGGGGCGGCCACGATGCTGGTCATGCGGCTTGGCGTAGAGCGAGCTTCTTGTGCTCGCGCAGGTCGTCAATGTTGATGTAGGGCCTCCATCCAGTTTTCGTTGGTTTCGACAGCCGGCGCCCTGACGAGGCGCAGGCAGCTTTCGGCGTTGGGGAAGATGCGCACGACATAGGTGCGCCGGCGGATTTCCTCATTGAGCCGTTCAAGCATGTTGGTGCTCTTGAGATGCTTGTGATGCTGGCGCGGCAGGCAAAAGAAGGTCAGCGTGCGCTCGATGGTCTCCTCCACCGTCGTCCATCTCGGCCTCGAGCACCTCCTGCATCACCGCACGGATCATTTCGTGAAGTCCGTCCGGGTCTGAAAGCAGAATGTCTTTGACGGCAGCGCTGGCGGTCTTACTTTCAATCTTGGTCATGGTGGCGTTCCTTCGCGGGAATCGGCGACATGAACAATCACCAGATCCCATGGCGACGGATGGATAGCGGCGCGTGCTCTGGCAGAGTGACGCTGCTAACAAACACCCCGCGGAGGAACACCATGCATGTAGTGGCCGACCGATCCGAAACTCTGACTGCTATCCGGACTGGTCTGGGCGCAATCTTCGTATCGCTGGAGCTCAGCCGTTCAACCTGGCTGATCTCGTCGTTGTCGCCAGGTGGCGGCGAGAAGTTGTCGAAACACAGTGTCCCCAGTGGTGATTTATCCGCCTTGTTCCGTCGCTTCGATAGCGTGCGAGAGAAGGCAAGAGCACGCATGGGGCCAGACTTCCCCGTCGTCGCTATCCAGGAAGCCGGGCTCGATGGCTCCTGGATCCATCGGGTTCTGAGCAAGGCGGGGATCGAGAGCTACGTCGTTGATCCCGCTTCTATCGCAGTGTCTCGTCGCAGTCGCCGAGCCAAAACCGATAAGATCGATGGTGAAACGCTCGTCTCTCCTTGCCTTCAAGCGAGGCGAACCGCGCATATGTGCAATGGTCAAAGAGCCAACACCGGAGCAGGAGGATCGCCGGCGTATCTGTCGTGAACGCAAGGTACTGACGACCGAACGGGTATATAAAACGCCGCTCACTCAGAATGGTCTCGTCGCCCGAGCCCAGCGGCCGTAGGCGGGATGTTGGTGCAGCCGTGAAGAGCAGCGACCGAATGTGAGGTTGATCTGCTCGGTTACGAGCAGAGTCCTGCAAGTCGGGTTCAACCTGGATCCCATAATCGATATGACAAGCTAATCCCACTTTGACCGGCGCTCAGCACACCTAATTTCGAGCCGCGCCGACCTACACACCCGCTATCGACATGATCCGAGTGGCGGCCTGAACTAGGCCGGCAAACTCATGTTCGTTGGCACTGTTTTTCGCTTGCATCCCGGTTAGGCGGGGACAGACGCCCTACTGCGACGCCTGCCCGGCTTGTCCGTGTCTCGCTCGCCTGACGTTTCGGGTTCGGTCTCAATGATCTCGCCCGCCACCACGGCGCGGGTCCGCTCCAGCATCGCGGGGATGTCCCGCGCGGGCAGCGGGCGGCTGAGCAGGAAGCCCTGCGCCTCGGTGCAGCCTTCTCTTCGGACCCGTTCCAGCTGCTCCACGGTCTCGACGCCCTCGGCGGTGGTCTGCATCCCGAGGCTGTTGCCGAGGCTCGTGACCGCTCGAATGATGGCGACGGAACTGTCGATATCTCCGGCGTCCGTGATGAAGGATTGATCGATCTTGATCTTGTCGAATGGGAACGAGCGCAGATAGCTCAAGCTCGAATATCCGGTTCCGAAGTCGTCCATCGCGATATGAACGCCGAGCATGTGGATATGTTGCAGCATCGAGAGAGTCGCCTGGCTGTTGGCCAGCAGCACTGTCTCGGTGATCTCAAGCTCAAGCCGGCTGGGGGGCAGTCCCGAGATATCCAATGCCTCGACGATGGTGGAGAGCAAGCGCGCGTTGCGAAATTGCGCCGGGCACAGATTGACGGCGACCTTGATGCTACCGGGCCAGCTTGCCGCGTCGAGACAGGCTTGCTTGATAACCCATTCACCGATCGGGACGATGAGGCCGATGTCCTCGGCCAGCGGGATGAATTCTCCCGGGGATACGATGCCGCGCGTCGGGTGATGCCAGCGCAGCAGCGCCTCGAAGCAGCTGACCTCGCCGCGGTCGAGATTGAGGAGCGGTTGGTAGTAGATTTCGAACTGCTGCCGCACCACCGCTTCGCGCAGGTCGAGTTCGAGAAACCGCCGCGCCTGCATGCGCGCATCCATTTCCGGTTCGAAGAACCTGTAGGTTCCGCGGCCTTCCGCCTTCGCCCGGTAGAGCGCCATGTCGCCGGTCTTGAGAAGTTGGTCGGCGTCAATGCCATCGTCCGGCGCGATCGAGATGCCGATGCTGGCGCTGATCATAACCCCGTGGCCATCGACGACATAAGGTGCGCTCAGCCCATCAATGACCCGTTGGGCAAGAGCTGTCGCCTCGACCGGCTGATCAACCGCGGTTTGAATGATCACGAACTCATCGCCGCCGAGCCTTGCCACGGTGTCGCCTTCACGGGCCACCTGTTTCAGTCTGGCGGCGACCTCCTTCAGCAAGGCGTCGCCAACCGGGTGCCCCAGCGTGTCGTTGACCATCTTGAAATGATCGAGATCGAGGCAGTGGAAAGCAATCTTGCTACCATCACGCCGCATCTCGACCAAAGCCTCCTCGGCGCGTTCGCGGAACAATATGCGATTTGGAAGCTCGGTAAGTCCGTCGTGGCGCGCCATGTATGAAATCTTGGCTTCGCTCCGCCGCAAGTCGGTCACGTCATGGTGAGTGGCAAGCCACCCGCCGCCCGGCAGTGGCTGATGGATGAGGTCGATGGTGCGTCCGTCCCTGAGTTCCACCAGGCTCACCGTCCGCTCTGCGCGATCGATGGTCTCCGTCAGCTGCTGCACATACTTTTCCGGGTCATGGCCGGCATAGAGGCCCGCCGCGATCCGGAACCGCATCAAATCGATCCACGGCGTGCCGGGACGAGTCAGGGGCTCCGGCACATGGTAGAGATCGGCGTAGCTTTGGTTGCACAGAACCAGCCGCCTCTCCGCATCGAACATGCAAAGCCCTACGGGCATATTGGCGGCGGCCGCGGCCAATTGCTGCCGCTCCAGCTCGGCTTCTCGGGCCAAGGCATCGCTGCGCTCCAGGCTGGCCCGGTAGCCGGCAAAGGCCGAGAACAGCACTCCAACCTCGTCCTGCCGATCCCTTTTCAGCGCAATGAGACTCGAACGGCGCTCGCCCTGCGCCAAGCAACGCATCGCCTCGGTCACGGCGAGGATCGGCTTGCTGACATTGTGGCGTATCCAGGCGACAAGCCCACCAAGACACCCGGCGGCAAAAAGAACTGCCAGCCAAGTCAATCTTTGCGCAACGGTGTAGGTCCTGTCCGCCATCACCGCCGCGGCCGTGCTGCGCTCGTTGGTGAGGGCCAGCAGGTCGTCCAATCGCTGCGTGGCGGCGGCAACGGTCGGGAGCGATACCGTCTCGAACTCCTTGACAGCCATTGTTCGCCCTCCTGTTTCGAGGAGCGGGAAAATCGATGTCAGGGAATCTTCGTAGGCCGTCCATAGGTTGACGAACTGGTCGAACAGCTGCTGCTCGGCCAGCGATCCGGCACTCCGGCGATAGGCGCGCCGACCTTGCAGTATTTCGTCGCTTTCCCTCGCCATCTCCTTCTCAATGCCGGCTATCTGCGCAGCCTCGGCAGTGCGCACGCGCAACGTCGCATAGAGCTGGTGTTCCGCGAGGTTGCGCTTCATCTCGCCGACGATCTGGACCTGGGGCAACCAAACGCTGGTGATCTCGCTCGTGACCTTGTTGAGTGATCGCAGTTGCGCGACCCCAAATACTCCCACGGCCACGACGCACAGCAGCGCCAGCCCAAAGCCCAACGAGAGCTTGGTCCCGACGCTAATGTCCTTTAGCCCTCTCATCTAGAAAACTGCAAACGCAAGACCAGTCCTCGTCAAATAGCATCGAGCTTTAGCGAATAGTAAAAGTATTCCTAGTGTCGCGTCTAAGGTATTAATGCTGGCTTAAGACTGCGTAATCCCCTAGAGGATCGACCAAACCACGTTGTAAAAGGCCGGCGGATGAAGCTCACCGATTTCCATATGATCCGATGACGGGCCTACAATGAGATCGAGGTGCTCGCACCTAGTCTTGGAAGCCGCTTGCAGCTTCTTTCACCGCACCGTGGGATCGGCCTTCGATCCCCTTCGAATGTAGCGAGGCCAGCCCATATTATGCACGACGATGGGGCTTTGAGGCTGGCAGTCGAATCTATGATCGGCAGTGTTCATCAGCCGAGGAAGGAGCGCCGCGGCGCGCGCCGAGGCGGTGCGCGAACTCGAGCGTGATCGCCGAGATCGAGGCGAAGGAGCCGCTCGAAGCGCTCGACACCTTCATGGCGCAGAACGCATCGATGATCCAGGCCCAGCATGCAGCCTCCAGCTTCGATGTCCATCGGGTCCTTCAGGCCATGGACCACGAGCCGAGACCGCCGCAAGGCGATGCCGGACTGATGCGGCTGCCGGTGGTCGACATGCAAGGCCGGCCGCTGGCCAGCGAAGCCGAGTTGCGCTATTCCATTTTCCACCGCTTGACCTCGGGCGCGGTGAAGGTGGTGGCGGTGCAGCTAAAGGGAACTCCGACTGGAGCCATGCTGACACGCACGTTCACCGTGGAGGGCGTGCCCTACCGCATGGACCTGTTCGGCGGCAGCAAACTGAAGCCGCCGCAAAAGAGCCTGAACCAGCTTGCCTCTCACCTGCCTTTCACGGCCGCAGAGGCCCCAAGCGGCAAGCTTTTGGCGATCCCCTATGCCGAGACGGCTCCGGGTACGGCCTTTGAGCAGCTGTCGCGGGCCTGGGCGCCGTTCAAGGAAGCCTATTACTATACCCAGCGCCGCGGATTTGCCGCGCCGCCGGGCATCCCCGACATTGGCCCCCATGATTATGCGCTGGAAGGGTGCTTCAAGCTGTCCCTTCTGCCCGACCATCCCGCAGGCGCAGTGCATCCCTTCCGGTTCGAGGGGCGAGACGGCGAGATCGCCTTGCGGCCGCATGACGGCTGCGGCTTCATTAGGGCCTCACTGGCCGAGCGCATGCCGTCCATTGCCCGGGCTCGCCACGACGCTCCCGAGCGGATGCCTGCCTATGCCGATAAAAGGCAATCGGCGGTACCGCCCTCGGCGCTGCAACATTATCCGCGTAGCGTCGAGGTAGCACAGGAGACCCGCGAGAAGGCTCAGGCTTGGCTCGAAACCCATCAAAGCCTCACCGCCGAGGAGCTGTTCCGGACGGTCACGGGCGGGCATATCGAGGGTTCGAGCGCTATCGCCGTGCCGTCCAGCGACGAATGCCTGCATGTGCCGACGGGCAAGAGCAAGACCTTGACCCGTGACGCTGGCGTGCTTGTCGGACGCTCCCCCTATGACAAGCCCAACCTGCGCCCGTTCGCCGCCGACCGGGTCAGGTCGGCGCGCGATGGCGACCGGACCGCGGCGTTCCTGGATCGGTGCGTGGCCTTCCAATATAGCTTCAACTTCGCGCACAGGTCGGGGGCTGGGCTTGCCGCCGACGATCCGACCTTCTTTGCCAAAGGCATCTTGATCGTTGTGCCCGACGAAATGTGGCCGGCGGACTTCGCCGAGCGCGGGGTCGTGATGTCTGCCGAGGACGTAAAGTGCCATTCGTACTGGCTGGAGGAAAAGGACCGGGTCAAGGCCGACACCGCGCTCGAGTGCGTCGGCATCCTGCAGGCGACGGAGGTGTTCGCGCCCGGCTCTTTGGTTGCGGTTCCAAGCGTCGAACAAAAAATGCTCGACGGCGATTTTGATGGCGACACCGTCGTCATCATTGGCGACCAGCCTCGCCTTTACGAGCATGTGCGCCAGTTCGACGCGCAGCTGCAGGCGCGCGGCATCGCCTCGATGAAGCCGCCGAAGTCGCACACGCCGGCCATTGAGAAAAGCGGCTACCAGTTCACCCGGTCCAAGCAGATCCTGTCGGCCACCGGGCTGGTGCTGGAGACCTACAGCTGCCTGCAGCGCAACGTGCTGGCGCAGCCGCTGGAGGCGCAACGCTGGTTTGCCGAGCGTGCCATCTTCGGCACCTACGAGGGCATTCATAATGAGCTCAAGGCCGACATCCGCGCACTGTTGCAGGAAGATCGGCCGGATGGCCAGGCCCTCCATGAGCTCATCGCCAGGGCGAGGGAAGACAGCAAGGCCGCCAGGCATCCGGTGGCCTGCGAACTGGCCGCGTTGTTAGTGGCCGAGCTCCAGGACTGGAACCTGCAGCTCAATAGCGAGCCGGCTCATGAGCAGTCGGAAGTCAAGCTGCATGAAAGCGCCATCAATCTGTTGAGCGTCGGCATCAAGGTCGGCACTGACGCCTACAAGTCCGATACCGGTGCGCGGGTGTTCATGCAAAAAACCACCGAATTGCAGCGGCTCTTGGAGCAGAGGCCGGGCTTCAAGTCGGCGCCATATGTCAAGGCGCAGGCGGCAAAGCTCCACCAGGGCCGGTTCGACGTCGATGGCAGCCTGGCGGATCTGAAGGACAACCCCACGCTGGCGGCATCGGTCATGGAGGCCTCGATCAGACTCGCCGTCGAAAAGCGCATTCTGCTCAGCGCCTTAGCAATCTCGGCCGAAGACGACCGCGCCAGCACGATAACGCTGAGCAGCGAACAGGCCCTTGAGCGGGCCAGGCTCGAAGCCGCCCCCGCCGAAGCGCAAGAAAGCGCGATTACCAAAAATTGTGCATGCGGTTGCCGAGCTTTTGCGGCAGGACGGCATCGAGGTGAAGGTGCCGCATCTTGACCAACGGTCGGGCGGGCAGGTCTGGATAGCCGACGAGTTGACCGGCCAGAGCGTGAGCACGGCGCCGGAGGCCCAACTGGTCACCAATGCCGTGCGCCATGTCTTCGAGATCCCGGACGAGGCTTTTACGCGCGCCTTCAGGAAGGCGGCACTGGCCTTCGAGGAGCGGGACTGCAGCGAGGTCGAGACCACCAACTGGGTCATCAGGATGGACAGGCCGCGGTTACGCGGCGTTCACACGGCGTTCAGAACCGCGCAGAACTATCGCTTCGAGGTCGAGTTCCCTACGCCGGCCAGTTATCGGGCCGAGCTCGCGCACCGCGCGCAGAGCTCACAGCTAGTCCCCATTCCCCGTGGTGCCTGGGAGATATTACACTGGGACTCGTCAGGAGAAAGCAGGTCGAGGGCGGCAGGGACCTCCAGGTCGCCCATCGTCGCAAGACAACAGATTGCGGTCGCTCGCTCGCCGCAAGCCGGCGAGATCCTCGCGGCCCTCGGTACGCGGCCGGTCGTGCTCGTCGGCATGCCGGCGAGCGGCAAGTCGACCATCGGCGCCCAGCTTGCCAAGGAGTTGGGGGTGGAGTTTGTCGACATCGATAAGCATATCGTCGCCGATCACGGCAATCTGATGGAGATGTTCGCCGACCCTGGCCGTGGCGAGGCGCACTTCAGGGACCTGGAGACCAAAGAGCTCGCCAAGCAGCTGGAGAGAGGCCCCATCGTCATCGCAACCGGCGGCGGCTGCTTTGGCAAGGAGTCCAATCAAGCCCTGATTCTTAATAAGGCGAGGTCGATCTGGCTCGACACCCGAGCTGAAAGAGCTCCGCAGGCGCCTCGAGAGGGACACCAGCCGGCCGCTGCTGCAAGGCGCCGACATCGAGCAGAAGGTTGACCAGCTGTACGAAGAGCGCAGTCCGTTCTACCAAAAGGCCGATATCAGGTTGCCCCTCGTCCCGCCCTTTCAAAAAGACAAGAAGGACGCCCGCATTTGCGTGAAGGAACTCTACGCTTTCCTGTGCAGCGACAGAGAAGCCGCTCTGCCCGCTGCCGAGATATCACATGTCTCCGGTGCTTCCGGCACCGCCATCAGCATGTCCCCAACAGCTCAGCGCATGCACGATGATCATCACAACGGCTACGATTGCGGGGGCGGCGTCGTGGAAACCATCCAGGCGCCGGCGGCACTATTGAGTGAAAGGGAACGGCCGCCGCTCCTCGACACCCTCACCGCCGACCCGCAGCCTTTGCTGGCCGGCAATAACGCACGAGCGAATTTAGCGTCTTCCACGAGAAGCAGGGAACGCTCAAGTCGAGGACGATAGCTTAGGCGTCGCAGGTTTGGTGCAGGGTGCGGGTTCGCACCGAATGCTAATAAAAGTGGGAAACGCATGCATAAGTCGTGAGAAGCCTGATGGCCGAGTTGATCCGGCCTGGATGACACAAACGTACAAAGACGAACCGCCGGTGCCGGGTCGCGCGCCAAATCCTGGTGATCGACCGGAAAGGATCAGCTCCGAGTCTAAACGGCATCGTCAACTTAATGAAGCGCGGATACTATGACAGAGTGACCCAATCCACCGCCGCGCCATTGCGTCGGTTTCGACAGATAAGATGGATTGGGCAGGCGAGCTCAAAAGAGCGATTGTAAATCGCAGTTGTAGCAGTGTAACAAACTGCGTAACAAAAAGCGCGAAAAGATTAGCATTTTCAGCAGGATAGGCGTGAAACCGAATCCCTCCCTCTCCGCCAGCCTGCTCGCACTCCGAGCTTCGCGGAACAGCCCGCTCTATCGCGAAGCAGGTTGCCCCTCCGAAGCTTTGGCGCAGGCGGGCGGCTCGGAGCCTCTCCCGATATCTGCTTTTCACTGGCCCACATCGGCCTCGCGGATGAAATCGCGCAGCCTTTCCATGTCCCAGGACAGTGGGCGGTCGTCGCTGTAGTGCGCGACGCGCTGGCGGATGGCGCGATAGATGGCGTCGGTGCCTGGCGCCCGTGCCGCGCGGTCTGACAGGAAATCATGCGCTTGCGCGGCTGCCATGAGTTCGATCGCCAGAATATATTCGGCGTTGTCGATGACCGCCAAGAGCTTGTTGGCCGCCACCGTCGGGTGCGCCAGGAAATCTTCCTGCAAGCCGGATGTGACGCCGCCGTCGGTTGCTGCCGGCGCGGCAAGGCGCCGATTGACGTTGCTTAGCGAAGTGGCGGTGTACTGGGCGATCATGAAGCCCGAATTGCAACCGCCTTCCGCCGCCAGAAATGCCGGCAGATTATTGACCAGCGGATTGACCAGGCGGTCGATGCGACGTTCGCTCATGGCGGCAACCTGCGCCAGCGCAATCGTCAACCCGTCGGCGATCTGCCCGAGCGCGGCCGCGACCGGATGCGCCTGCGAAAACACCCGCGGGTCATCGAGCGAGCCGGATACGATGGGATTGTCGGTTACCGAAGCCAGTTCACGATCGACCAGTTGCGCGGAACGCTCCAGCACCTCACGCGCCGCGCCATGCACATGCGGCACCGCGCGGAGGCTGAGGGCGTCTTGCGTGCGACTGCCATGCGCAGCCGCGATCAGCCCGCTGCCGTCGAGCAGGCGCCGCAATGAAGCGCCAACCGACTGGATGCCGGGCGAAGGCCGCATGGCAAGCACATCTTCGTCGAAGGCCGCCATCTGCCCGCCGGCGGCCTCCAGCGTGAGCGCCGCGGCGGCATCGGCCCAACCCAATAGACGCTCGGCGCGAGCCACCGCGATGCTTGTCAGGCCGGTTGCGCACGCCGTGCCGTTGACGAGGCTCAAACCTTCCTTGGCGCCCAGCACCAGCGGCTCGAGGCCGATCTCGGCCAAAGCCTCGCGACCGTTCATCCTGCGCCCGGCGACCCTTGCCATGCCCTCGCCGATCAGCACCAGCGCTATATGGGCATTGTGCGTGAGATATCCGGCGGATCCCCGAGAAGGAACTTCCGGAATGCAGCCGCGCTCGAGGAAGGTGAGCAGATTGCGGACGATCTCAGGCCGCACGCCCGAATGGCCATGCGCGAAGTTTGCCACCTGCACGGCGATGATGGCGCGGATGCCGCGTTCGGGCGCCAGTTCGCCGACGCCGCAAGCGTGGCTGAGAATGATGTTGCGCGAGAGCTTCTCCTGGAGGGCCGGCGCCACCACCTGGCTCGAAAGCGCCCCGACGCCCGTATTCACACCATAGGCGCGGATGCCCTTTTCGACGAGGCTTGCCACGATGCGGTTCGCATGCGCGATGCGATCCCAGGCGGCCGGCGCCAACGCCAGCTTTTCGCCGTCTCCCACGCGCGCGATGTCGCGCCAATTTGCGGCATTGTCGATGATTATCGTCATTCGTGCATTCCACTTGGGGCTGACAGCCCTCAAAACCTGCGCTGGTTCCTCCAGCAGCGTCGTACCTAGAGCTTTTCCGGCACAGCCTTTGTCGGAATTTCGCCGCGGCGGGGGAAAAATTCAGCGGAACGTGGCTCCTGCCGATCGGCGTTCGGCAACTGCCGGCCGGAATGCGCGGTTGCGATCGCCGGACGTGGTCTGGGCAGACAGGGCGTCCGCGGCCCGGGAGTTTGTCCCTCGGTCTCGGCGGTTGCGCCTGACCTAGACCGCGCGATGCCCCGCGATAGCTTCGAGAAAGACCTCGCCGAACTCCCTCAGCTTGGCCTCGCCGACGCCGTTCACCTCGGCGAAGGCGTCGAGGTCGCGCGGGCGGCGGTCGGCCATGTCGATCAGCGTGCGGTCGGAGAAGACGACATAGGCCGGCACCTGGCGTTCTTTAGCCAGGCGCAGCCTCAGCGTCTTGAGCGTGGCGAGTAGCGCGGCATCCACGCCTTCCATGTCCGCTCCGCCACCCTCGGCGGAGCGCGCCTTGCCGCGCATGGAGCGGTGCCGGGTCTCGACGCGATACTCGAACGAGCCCTCGCCGCGACCGAGCACATGGCCGCTGTCGGAGATGGCGATACCGCCATGGCCGGCCGGATCGGGCACGAGAAACCCGCCTGCGACGAGCTGGCGGATCAGCGACAGCCACGCAGGCCGCTTGTGCGCCATGCCGCTGCCGAAGCTGGCAAGCCTTTGGTGGCTCCTGGCCAGCACCTTCTCGGTCTCATGGCCGAGCAGGATGTCGATGACATGGGCGGCGCCGAAACGTTCGCCGCTCTGGGCGACGGCGGCAAGGATCAACCGCGCCTCGGCGCTGCCGTCGGCGCGCGGCACCTGCTCGAGGCAGTTGTCGCAATTGCCGCACGGCTCGGCCAGTTCGCCGAAATAGCCGAGCAGCACCTGGCGCCGGCACTGCGCCGTCTCGCAATAGCCGATCAGCGTGTCGAGCCGGCCATGCGAGCGGCGCTTGTGCTCGGGCGCCGCATCTTCATCGTCGATGAACATGCGGCGCGTGCGGATGTCGCCGAGGCCGAACAGCATATGCGCCTCTGCCGGCCGGCCGTCACGGCCGGCGCGGCCGATCTCCTGGTAATAGGCTTCCAGGCTGCTGGGCAGGTCGGTGTGGACGACATAGGCGACGTCGGGCTTGTCGATGCCCATGCCGAAGGCGATGGTGGCCACCATGACGACGCCGGAGAGCGTCATGAAGGCGTTTTGATTCGCTTCACGCGCGTCCTTGCTCATGCCGGCATGATAGGCGAGCGCGGTGACGCCGTTCTTCTCGAGGAAGGCCGCCACCTCCTCCGTCTTCTTGCGCGACAGGCAATAGACGATGCCGCTGCGCCCTGGATGGCGTTCGATGAAGCGCAGCAACTGGCGCTTGCTGTCCTGCTTGGCCTCGATGGCAAGCTTGATGTTCGGCCGGTCGAAGCCCAGCACCAGGGTCTCGACGCGCCCGGAGAACAGCCGGGCTTCGATGTCGGCGCGAGTCCCTTCGTCCGCCGTCGCCGTCAGCGCGATGACGGGCACATCCGGGAAGATGCCGCCGAGCCGCGACAGGTCTTCATATTCGCGCCGGAACGCTGGCCCCCATTGCGAAATGCAATGCGCCTCGTCGATGGCGATCAGGCGGACGTCGAGCCTGGCCAGCGCATCGAGCATGCGCTCGGTCATCAGCCGCTCCGGCGCGAGATAGAGCAGCCGCGTCTGGCCCGACGCGACACGGCGCCAGGCGGCGACATTGGCCTCGCGGTCGAGCGAGGAATTGATCGTGTCGGCGGCCACACCCGCCAGACGCAGCGCCGCGACCTGGTCCTGCATCAGCGCCACCAGCGGCGACACGACGATGGTGAGCCCGCCCAGCACCAGCGCCGGGACCTGGTAGCAGAGCGATTTGCCGGCGCCGGTCGGCATCACCGCCAGCACATGGCGGCCGTTGAGCAGCGCTTCCATCACAGCGGCCTGGCCGGGGCGAAAATCGTCGTAGCCGAACACGTCCTTGAGGACGCGATGCTTGGCATCCCGTGCATCCGCCGGGACGCTCGCCGCCGATCTATGCATCACCCGATGGTCCCCGGTTTGGTCGAGGCGATGGTCTTAAAGGCAAGATCGCCCGAGCGCCACCCGCCGCGTGTTCCGCCTGCGTTCTGGTCGGCTGCCAGCGGGCGGATCATGCGCCGCTGCAGGCGCTCGATGACGCGACTCACTGTCCACGTTCGCCCTTTCCGGCGTTCAGATCTGACGGCAACTCATAACCGAATTCGCGGCAGAACATCTCGACGCGGGTGAGGAAGGCCGGCGGCAGACCCTGGAGATAGGTCCTGAGCGCCTCATTGCGTTCCCATTTCCGCAACGAGGTGGCGCGGATCGGATTATCCGCATCGGCGCTGAAGCGGATCGCCGGCGCGAGGCCGAACGCGCCGGAGATCCTCGCCTGCGCGGCATCCGGCTCGGCAATCAGATCCTCATAGCGCAGGTAGAGGATCTTGCGCGCCGGCTGGGCCTCGCGCAACCGGTTCAAGCCGGCATACTCCGCCCCCCAGCGTTCGGTCGTGACATGAAAGGGGCGCAGATGCACCGTCTGCGGATGCGCGCTGGTCAGCACGTCGAAAGGATGGCGCACACAATAGATCAGGCCGATGCCGGCGGGCAGTTGCCATAGCTGCTCGTGGCTTTGGGCAGTGCGCTTGACGACGAGACTGGCATGCGGGCGTTTCAGTTCGAGCAGCTTTGGAAAGGGCGATTCGAATTCATGGACATAGGTGTCGTCGAAACAGCCCATCAGCCGGCGGGCGAGCGTGGTTCCGCTGCGCGCGCAGCCGGCTATGAATATCCGCCTGGGCTGCTTGGTCCGGATCCCGAGGCGTCGAAGCCGTTCCGACAGCGGCGAGGCCACCCGGCGAATGGTTCTGGCAAGCCGGTCCGCCATCCGCTCCGGCATCGAATGGATTTCGGCCAGCGCTATGCCGCTCTCGCCGGCGGCGGCATAGAGCAGCCATGTCCGGCCGTCCTCCTCGAAGATCGCCGGATCGCGCAAGGCGTTTTCCCGGCCTCTTGCCAGCCCCGTCCGGCTGCGCCGGACAGGCTCGCCATTGCCTTCGAATCCACATGACGGCCGCAGCAGTTCGGTCTTGCCCCGCACCTTCCAGCGTTGCCAGTCCGGCGCGAGGTCGACGGTCCCGTGGAGGATCCGCTCCGGCGCATCGCCCCGGCGCGTGTAGTAGACCCTGAGCCGCTCGCCGCATGTCTGCACGGCGACATGCCTGGGGGAGAGACGGCGGCCCGAGGCAGGCAACAACACGGGGCCCGGCTCGAAGCCCGAAAGCCCGTCGCTGGAGCGCGACAGCGTGACGGTGCCGGTGCCGAAAAGCCCGTACCACCAGCCACCGTGGCGGAAGATCCGCGCATAGGATGGCCCGAGCGGCTCCGGACGGGGCTCGAAATGGATGCCGTCGGGCGAGGTTGCAGCAAAACTCGTCTGGCGACGGCCGCCGGCCTCGGTCGGTCCGTGAAAATACATGACCAGGCGGCGGCTCTGATCATCGACATGCACGTCCGGCGAAGCGATGTGCTCTCGCAGGAACGGGCATTGTTCGAGCGACAGCGCCCCGCCGGGATGGACCCGCCACGGACCCTGCGGCGAATCCGCGTAGGCGAGCCGGATATACGTGCCCGTGTGGTGGGCGAAATAGAGATAGTAGGCGCCGAGCCGGCCCGGCAGCCAGTCGGGTACCCTGATCAGCGACGGGCCGTTGATGTTGTCGCCATCGTCGCCCGGCAGCATGCCCGGCGTGATGATGGGCCCATGTCGCCGAACCGCCAGAACGACGCGAGTCCCGGGCTGACAAGCCTCTTTCCGGCCTTCGTTCAAGCTTTGCCTCTCCGCCCACGAACATGGTCAGATACGTGCATTTTCAGGTGCCTGCAAATGGCCTGGCTTATCCACAGGCGGGAGCGTCGCCGTGAACCTCATTCGAGCCCGCGTTAAACCTATCTTCACCATGTTGCGGCACCGTCCCAGTCCTGCGGTGATGTTTTGAGTACCGCGGCGCCACACGCGCCCAGGCAACATACCCGCGCCTCCCCGGAGGCGCGGGTTTTCTGTTTCCGTGCGCGGCAGATCGCCTTTGACTCCCCAGGACGGCTTCAGTATCAGCGGCCGGACCAGAGCGCGCCTCGATCGAGGCCACCCATTTCCGCCCTGAGTCACGGATTCCGCACTGGCATGGGTTCGACCGCACCGCTGCTGATCTTCTACGCCCGCAACGATGCCCTCGGCGACGGATTGCTGAGGCTGCCGGCACTGCGGGCCGCAAGAACGGCCTTCCCGCAGAGCCACATCGTCTATGGCACAATGGGCAACTCCTCGCTCACCGGTGTCTTGCGGAAGCACGTCGCTTCCCTCATCGACGATTTCAGGGCGGTGACGCCGCTTTCGGCTGTCCTCGCCGAGTTCAAGCCGCGCGGCGGGCAAACGACGCTCGTCGATTTCCGCACCGGCGTGCCCGGCCTGCTGGTGACCGGATTGCAGCTCATCGGCCGCGGCGTTCGCTACGAGCCCAATTTTGCCGGCTATATGCTGTCCTGGCGTGCGGGCGTCAGATGGACGCTGCGTCCCGAACACAATGCCTGGCGCTACCATCGGCTGGTGGAGCGGCTGGCCGGCAGGCATCTGCCATTCGACCACAGGCTGGACGTTCCGAAGGCTGCCCGCGCCATGGCGCGTCAGTTGCGCGGCGCGGACCAGCGTCCGCTCATCCTTCTTGGCGGCAACGCCAAGGGCAACAAGTTCATGAGCGACGCTCAGGTCGCCGCCGTCGCCGGCAACCTCATCGATGCCGGCTGCCGGGTGCTCTATCTGGTCACCCCGGGCAGCGGACCGAGCCCGCAGACCCTTGCCGCGAAGGAACCCCGTCTTCAACTGGTCGGCCCGGAGCTTGGGCTCGATGCCGAAGCATTCAGCGACCTGCTGCTTGCGCTCGGCGAAATGGCGGCCGCCTATGTCGGCATGGAAGGCGGTCTGGGGCATCTGTTCGCCACCGTCATGACCCCGGCGGTGATCATCAACAATGGCGCTAACATGGAACGTTGGCGGCCGCTGTCGAACACCGTCGAGGTGGTCACCGCGCCTAGGCGCGGGCGATCGGCGAAAGTCTCCGATACGCCGGCCGAGGCGATTATCGAAGCCACCCATCGCTTGCTCGCCGCGAGCCGACGCGACCACGCCTTGCCGCGCTAGATTACGGTCAGAAAAATCAGCCGAGGAAATCGGCTCGGTGCGGCGTGAAGCTGTCGACCAGGCGCCCGGCCTCCAGCGCCCTGACGCCGTGCGGCATATTGGACGGAACGATGAAGCTGCCGCCGGCTTCCAGAACTTCGGTCCGGCCGTCGACGGTCACCTCGAAGCGGCCTTCGGCGACGTAGCTCGCCTGCACATGCGGATGCGAATGCAGCGCGCCGACGCCACCCTTGTCGAAGCCGAACTCGACCATCATCAGCTCGTCCGTGTGGAGGAGCACGCGCCGGCGGTTGCCGTCCGGCGTCGGCGTCCATGCAGCCTCGCCGGCATGCGAGAATATCTTCGTCACGGTCATCTCGCCTCTCTCAGCGCGCCAGCCAGCCGCCATCCACCGGCACCACGGCGCCATGCATATAGTCGGACGCCGGCGCCAGCAGGAACACGGCCGCGTCGCCAATGTCTTCCGGCCGGCCCCAGCGGCCGGCCGGGATGCGCGCCATGATCGAGGCGCGGCGATCGGGATCGGCGCGCAGCGCCTCGGTATTGTTGGTCTCGATATAGCCCGGCGCGATGGCGTTGACGTTGATGCCCTTCTGCGCCCACTCGCAGGCGAGCAACCGGGTGATGCCGAGCACGCCGTGCTTCGAGGCCGTGTAGGAGGCGACGCGGATGCCGCCCTGGAAGCTCAGCACCGAAGCGATGTTGACGATCTTGCCGCGCCGTCCGGGTTCGGCAAGCACATGCCGGGCAAAGCCTTGGCTGAGCATGAACACCGTCTTCAGATTGACGTCGATGACGTCGTCCCAGTCGGCCTCGGTCAACTCGACCGCATCGGCTCGCCTTATGATACCTGCATTGTTGACCAGGCCGTCGAGCGGTCCGCTGTCGCGCCAGACCCGATCGAGCATCGCCTGCGCGGCGGTCGAGTCGGCAAGGTCGCAGCGCACCGCCTCGATGCTCCCGCCGGCCGCCTCTATCCTTTCGGCGGTCTCATCCATCGCCGAGCGGCCGACGCCGATCACCGCGCCGCCGGCACGCGCGACCGACACCGCGATACCCTGGCCGATGCCGGTGTTGGCGCCGGTGACCAGGACGCGTTTGCCGGCAAGGCTGAAGGCGGAAAGGTCGGGCTCTGTCCTGCTCATGATGTCCAACACCTGTCTGTCATCGATGGCGCCGTGCCTTCGTGATCGCGCCCAACCCGATAGGCCTTCTTGGCGAGCGCATAGGCAAGTTCGCCTGCCAACTCATGCGCCTCGACCTCGCACAGCCGGTGCTCGGCGACGAGTCGCGCCAGGAAGGCACAACACATTCTAGAGCCGATCGGTAAGGCCGTGCGGGCTGACGGCAGCTTTTCCACGCCGGCATATGGCGCGCGGCCCAGCGAGCGCGCATTCGCTTCCGACGGGAACAGCAGATCCGGATCGGTCAGCGCGATCGTGGACATAACGGCTCCTCCAGGAGGGAGTACCGGTATGGTCGGACAGGAGTGATGTCAACGCGAACGGCGTTCCTGAGCCTGCTTGCGGCAGCGGGGAACAGATGATACCCCGCATCGGATCCATCGCACGGGACATCAAAATGCCGCTCCGCCGAAACCTCTCAGCGTGTTTGGTGCCATGACCCACGGCCGCCTCTCCGATGGGACGCTGCGGTCCTTGCCAAATCAGGTTTCGGTTCCAGCCTATGATCGGGACGACATCGCGCCGGGCATTGTCCATCTCGGCGTCGGCGCCTTCCACCGCGCCCATCAGGCCGCCTATGTCGACGACTGCCTGGCGGCGGGAGAGCGTGACTGGGGCATTGTCGGCGTCTCGCTGCGCAGCGCCGACACGCGCGATGCGCTGGCGCCACAGGACGGGCTCTACGCGCTGGCGATCCGCGACAGCGGCGGCGAGAGCCTGCGCGTCATCGGCTCGATCCAGTCGATGCTGGTGGCGCCCGAGGACCCAGGCGCGGTGCTGGCGGCGCTTATCGACCCGCGCACCCGCATCGTCACGCTGACCATCACCGAAAAGGCCTATCTGAGGGCAGCCGACGGCCGGCTCGACGAAACCCACCCCGACATCGTCCACGATCTGGCCAATCCGGGATCGCCGCGCACGGCGCATGGTTTCCTCACGGAAGCGCTGGCGCGCCGCCGCGCCGCCGGCACGCCGCCCTTCACCGTGCTTTGCTGCGACAACCTGCCGGCCAACGGCGCCACGCTGCACCGGCTGCTGGCCGAATTCGCGATGCTGCGCGATGCAGGACTCGCCCGACAGGGCGATGTCCAGCTCGCCCGACAGGGCGATGTCCAGCTCGCCCCACCGGGCGATGCCCCTCTTGCCAGCCATGTTGCAAACGAAGTGGCCTTCCCATCGAGCATGGTCGACCGCATCGTGCCGGCGACCACCGATGCCGACCGGGCACGCATCGCGGTCGAGCTCGGCGTCGAGGATGCCTGGCCGGTGATGACCGAGCCGTTCTGCCAATGGGTCGTCGAGGACGATTTTCCGGCCGGCAGGCCGGCCTGGGAAAAATTCGGCGTCACCATGGTCGCCGATGTCGGCCCCTTCGAGGACATGAAGCTGAGACTGCTCAACGGCGCGCATTCGGGCATCGCCTATCTCGGCCTGCTCAGCGGCCACGCGACCGTCGACCGCGCCTTCGCCGATCCGGCGATCCGGCAGTTCGTCGATCGCCTGTGGGCCGAGGCCATTTCGACGCTGCCCGAGGACGCCGGGCTCGACACCAGCGCCTACACGGCGGAACTCGCCCAACGTTTTTCGAACACCGCGCTTGCCCATCGTACCGCGCAGATCGCCAATGACGGCAGCCAGAAACTGCCGCAGCGCATCGTGGCGTCAGTCTTGGAGTGCCTGGAAGCCGGCACCGAAATGGTCCATCTCACCCTGGTGGTGGCCGCCTGGATCGCCGCCTGCGCGGCGCGCGGCAAGGCCTTGCCGGAAGCCCGTTTCACGGATCCGCTCGACGCGGCGCTGACGGAACTTCTGAGCCAGCAACTGCCGGCAAACGAAACGGTGACGGCGGTGTTCGATCTCGCTGGCTTTGCCAGGGACCACGCCGAGCGCCAGACATTGATTGAACTCGTGGCTGTCCATCTCGTCCACCTGCGCCGGGACGGCCCCACCCTGGCCTTCGCCGCGCTTGGCATAGAGGGCGAACGGCAAGAATAGACTTGCAGTTCCACCCACGGATGGCTCGCCTATTCCACAGCCGAGCCATCCAGTGTTTGCCGGGACGAATAGCCGGTGCCCTTTGAATTCCAGAACAGCCGCGCTGCTCTGCCGACGAGGTTTTCGTAAGGGACGAATCCGACGGTGAATCGACTGTCGGAAGCATTGTCCCGATTGTCGCCAAGCACGAAATAGTGGCCCTCGGGCACCTCGAACACGCGCGTGTTGTCGCCAATCGAATTGTCCGTCAGGTCGAGAACGAAATGGCTGACCCCGCCTGGCAAGGTCTCGCGCTGAAGCCTGGCCGGCTGCGACATCTCCTCGTACGGGAACGTGCCGGCATCCTCGAGACCAACGGGCACATCGTTGATGTGGAGCGCGCCGTTGACCATCTGGATCTTCTCGCCCGGCAAGCCGACGATCCGCTGGATATAGTCGATGCTTGGGTCGGACGGGAATTTGAAGACCACCACATCCCCACGCTTGGGTTCCGCGCCTAGCACACGTCCTTCGATTGGCAGCAAATTGAACGGCACGCTGTAGCGGCTGTAGCCGTAGGCGAATTTGGAGACGAAGAGATAGTCGCCTTCCTGCAGTGTCGGCACCATGCTGCCGGAGGGAATCGAAAACGGCTGGAACAGGAACGATCGGATCAGCAAGGCCGGCACCGACGAGGTGAGCAGGACGAGCACCAGCACCGAAAGCCCGTGCGCATACCATTTGTCCGGCTTGAAGCGATGCGCGAAGGGCACGACGAGCGCCATCCACAGGATCATCAACACGAACCCTGAGAAATTGGCCAGCCCGGCAAGATCGGCGCCCGGCAGCACCGGAAACCCGATATAGACAGTCGCGACGCCGAGGGCGCTGAACACAATCAGGACGGCAAGCGCCAGCCTTCCGGCGCCGATCCAGAGAAACCCGCCGAACGGCCCGCCAAAGGCCGACACCAGCGCCGTCGACCACCTGGATCGCGGCGCTATTTCTGGCTGGTCTGATTGCTGCGTCATCGGCCCCCCCCCACGCAAAGGCAGCCGGACTGTCCACCAAACAAAAAAGCGGGGCAAGCCCGCTTTTGCAATCTCCGGTGGAAGCCTGATCTCAGGCCGGCAGGATGGCGCCTTCCAGCGTGGTGAGCTGGCTAAGGAATTGCTCTGCCTTGCTGCGGCCCTGGTCGTCCTTGGCGTCGGCGACGTCTTCCTTCGCCTCCTGGATGCGGCGTGCCACATCCGCGCGATCGATGTCGCCGACCGCCACCGCCGACTCGGCAAGCAGCGTGCAGCCGGAAGGCACGATGTCGGCGAAGCCGCCGAACACCACATAGCGTTCTTCCTTGCCCGCAACCGTCTTCACCGTGACGACGCCCGGCTTGATCGTGGTCATGACCGGCGCGTGCAGCGCCATCACGGTCATCTCGCCTTCGGCGCCGGGGATGACGACGGATTCGACCTGCTCGGAAACGAGCAGGCGCTCCGGCGAGACCAGTTCGAACTTGAAAGCTTCAGCCATGATCAAATTAGCGAGTAGGGAATAGCGAGTAGCGAGTAGTAAGAACAAATCCGCCGCGCTGGTATTCCTATTCGCTACTCCCTATTCGCTATTCGCTTCTTATGCCGCTTCAGCCGCCAGGCGCTGGGCCTTCTCGACCGCTTCCTCGATGCCGCCGACCATGTAGAAGGCGGCTTCCGGCAGGTGGTCGTAGTCGCCGGCGCAGAGGCCCTTGAAGCCCTTGATGGTGTCGGCGAGGTCGACCAGCTTGCCCGGCGAGCCGGTGAACACTTCGGCGACGAAGAACGGTTGCGACAGGAAGCGCTCGATCTTGCGGGCGCGGGCAACGGTCTGCTTGTCCTCTTCCGACAGCTCATCCATGCCCAGAATGGCGATGATGTCCTGCAGCGACTTGTAGCGCTGGAGGATCGACTGCACCTGGCGCGCCACCTGGTAGTGCTCCTCGCCGACGACCATCGGATCGAGCATGCGCGAGGTGGAGTCGAGCGGATCGACGGCCGGGTAGATGCCCTTTTCCGAGATCGCACGGTTGAGCACGGTGGTGGCGTCCAAGTGGGCGAACGAGGTCGCCGGCGCCGGGTCGGTCAGGTCGTCGGCCGGCACGTAGATCGCCTGGACCGAGGTGATCGAGCCCTTGGTCGTCGTCGTGATGCGCTCCTGCAGCGCGCCCATGTCGGTGGCGAGCGTCGGCTGGTAGCCCACGGCCGAAGGGATACGGCCGAGCAGCGCCGACACTTCCGAGCCCGCCTGCGTGAAGCGGAAGATGTTGTCGACAAAGAACAGCACGTCCTGGCCCTGGTCGCGGAAATATTCGGCGACGGTGAGACCGGTCAGGCCGACGCGGGCGCGCGCGCCCGGCGGCTCGTTCATCTGGCCATAGACGAGAGCGGCCTTGGAGCCAGCGCCGCCGCCCTTCTTGTTGACGCCCGATTCGATGAACTCGTGATAGAGGTCGTTGCCTTCGCGGGTGCGCTCGCCGACGCCGGCGAACACCGAGAAGCCGCCATGCGCCTTGGCGACGTTGTTGATCAGTTCCTGGATCAGCACCGTCTTGCCGACGCCGGCGCCGCCGAACAGGCCGATCTTGCCGCCGCGGGCGTAAGGAGCGAGCAGGTCGAGAACCTTGATGCCGGTGACCAGGATCTGCGCTTCAGTCGACTGGTCGACATAGGCCGGAGCCGGCTGGTGGATGGCGCGCTGTTCGACACCGTCGACCGTGCCTTCCTCGTCGACAGGCTCGCCGATGACGTTGATGATGCGACCGAGCAGGCCGGGGCCGACCGGCACCGAGATCGGCGCGCCGGTGTCATAGACTTCCTGGCCGCGGACCAGGCCTTCGGTGGAGTCCATGGCGATGCAGCGCACGGTGTTCTCGCCGAGATGCTGAGCGACTTCGAGCACGAGGCGGTTGCCGACATTGGAGGTTTCCAGCGCGTTCAGGATCGCCGGCAGGTGGTCGGCGAACTGCACGTCGACGACGGCGCCGATGACCTGGCGGACCTTGCCGACGGCGCCGGTCTTCTTGACGGCGACGCTCGCCGCCTTGGCCGGCGCGGCCTTTGCCGGTGCCGCCGCCTTCTTGGCTGGAGCGGCCTTCGCGGCCGCTGCCGGAGCCTGTGCCGCCGCCTTGGGGGCCGGTGCCGCCTTGGCGGCGGTCTTCGGGGTAGCTGCTTTCGCCATCGTCTTTGCCCTTTTTCGTCTTTCTGTTTCTCGCGATTTCCGCATGGAGGTCAGCGACCTCCACATGGGCACGCGACTAGAGCGCCTCGGCGCCCGAAATGATTTCGATCAATTCCTTGGTGATCTGCGCCTGCCGCTGGCGGTTGTAGGTGATCGACAGCTTGTTGATCATGTCGCCGGCGTTGCGCGTCGCATTGTCCATGGCGCTCATCTTGGCGCCCATCTCGCCGGCTGCGTTTTCGAGCAGCGCGCGGAAGATCTGGACCGAGATGTTGCGCGGAATGAGATCGGAGAGGATTTCGCCCGGCTCCGGCTCATATTCGTAGACGGCGTTGGCGCCGTTGGTCGCCTCGGCGGTGGCCGAAGCGGCGGCCGCCGGGATGATCTGCTGCGCCGTCGGGATCTGGCTGATCACCGACTTGAACTGCGAATAGAACAGCGTGCAGATGTCGAAGCCGCCCTCGTTGAAGAGGTGGATGACCTTCTTGGCGATCGCGTCGGCATTGGCAAAGCCAAGCGTGCGCACTTCGCGAAGGTCGACGCGGTCGATGATCAGCGAGGCATAGTCGCGGCGCAGTATGTCGTAGCCCTTCTTGCCGACGCAGATGATCTTGACTTGCTTGCCGTCGGCCAGGAGCTTGCGGATGTGGTCGCGGGCGAGGCGGGCGATCTGCGAATTGAAGCCGCCGCACAGGCCGCGCTCGGCCGTGCAGACGACGAGCAGATGCACGTCGTCCCTGCCGGTGCCGGTCATCAGCGCCGGCGCATCGCCACCGCCGCCGATCGCCTGGGTGATGTTGGCCAGCACCGCGCCCATCCGCTCGGAATAGGGACGCGCTGCTTCCGCCGCTTCCTGCGCGCGGCGCAGCTTCGCCGCGGCGACCATCTGCATCGCCTTGGTGATCTTCTGCGTCGCCTTGACCGAGGCGATACGGTTACGAAGGTCTTTTAATGAAGGCATGCTTCAAACCTGATCCCGTCCGTCCGGCTTCTTCTTAGGCGAAGGTCTTGGCGAAGGCGTCGATCTCGGCCTTCAGCTTGGCGCGCAGATCGTCCGACAGCGCCTTCTCCTTGCGGATGGCGTCGAGCACGTCCTTGCCGGCCGAGCGCATGTGGCTGAGCAGGCCATGCTCGAACTTGCCGACCTGGTTCAACGCCAGCTTGTCGAGGTAGCCGTTGACGCCGGCGAAGATCACCGCGACCTGCTCTTCGGTCTTGAGCGGCGAGAACTGCGGCTGCTTGAGGAGCTCGGTCAGGCGCGAGCCGCGGTTGAGCAAGCGCTGCGTGGCGGCGTCGAGGTCGGAGCCGAACTGCGCGAAGGCCGCCATTTCGCGGTACTGCGCGAGCTCGCCCTTGATCGAGCCGGCAACCTGCTTCATCGCCTTGATCTGCGCCGACGAGCCGACGCGCGACACCGACAGGCCGACGTTGACCGCCGGACGGATGCCCTGGAAGAACAGGTTGGTCTCAAGGAAGATCTGGCCATCGGTGATCGAGATCACGTTGGTCGGAATGTAGGCCGACACGTCGTTGGCCTGCGTCTCGATGACCGGCAGCGCGGTCAGCGAGCCGTTGCCGTTGTCATCATTGAGCTTGGCGGCGCGCTCAAGCAGGCGCGAGTGCAGGTAGAAGACGTCGCCCGGATAGGCTTCGCGGCCCGGCGGGCGGCGCAGCAGCAGCGACATCTGGCGGTAGGCGACTGCCTGCTTCGACAGGTCGTCGTAGCTGATGAGGGCATGCATGCCGTTGTCGCGGAAATACTCGCCCATCGTGCAGCCGGCGAACGGCGCCAGGAACTGCATCGGCGCCGGGTCGGACGCGGTTGCGGCGATGATGATCGAGTAGTCGAGTGCGCCGCGCTCTTCCAGCACCTTCACGAACTGCGCGACGGTCGAGCGCTTCTGGCCGACGGCGACGTAGACGCAGTAGAGTTTCTCCGCCTCGGGGCCGTTGTCGTGCACCGACTTCTGGTTCAGCATCGTGTCGAGGATGATCGCGGTCTTGCCGGTCTGACGATCGCCGATGACCAGCTCGCGCTGGCCGCGGCCGACCGGGATCAGCGCGTCGATGGCCTTAAGGCCGGTCGACATCGGCTCGTGCACCGACTTGCGCGGAATGATGCCGGGCGCCTTGACGTCGACGCGCTTGCGTTCGGTCGCCTTGATCGGGCCCTTGCCGTCGATCGGATTGCCGAGCGCGTCGACGACGCGGCCGAGCAGGCCGGGGCCGACCGGAACGTCGACGATGGCGCCGGTGCGCTTGACGGTGTCGCCTTCCTTGATGTCGCGGTCGTTGCCGAAGATGACGACGCCGACATTGTCGGCTTCGAGGTTGAGCGCCATGCCGCGGATGCCGCCCGGGAATTCGACCATTTCGCCGGCCTGGACATTGTCGAGGCCATAGACGCGGGCGATGCCGTCACCGACGGACAACACCTGGCCGACTTCGGAGACCTCGGCCTCCTTGCCGAAATTCTTGATCTGGTCTTTCAGAATTGCGGAAATTTCCGCGGCGCGGATGTCCATCAGCCGACCTCTTTCAGTGCAAGCTTGAGCGAATTGAGTTTGGTTTTGAGCGACGTATCGATCTGGCGCGAGCCCATCTTGACCACCAGCCCGCCGAGGAGCGACGGGTCGACGGTGACCGTGATGGCCACGTCCTTGCCGGCAACGCCCTTCAGCGCCGCCTTCAGTTCGGTCTCCTGCGCCGCCGTCAGCGCATGCGCCGAGGTGACCTCGGCCGAAGCCTCGCCACGATGATCGGCGGCGATGCGGCGGAAAGCCTTGATCATGCCGGGCACGGCGAACAGGCGGCGGTTCTTGGCGACGACGCGCAGGAAATTGCCGGCGAGCCCGCCGAGCTTTGCCTTGGCGACGATCGCGGCGATCGCCTTGGCCTGATCCTCGCTGGAGAACACCGGGCTGTTGATCAGCCGGGAAAGATCGGCGCTGCCTTCAAGCAGCGCCTCGAAACTGGTGAGGTCGGCCTCGACCTGGGCGACCGAATTTGCCTGCAGCGCGAGTTCGAACAGCGAACCCGCATAGCGTTCTGCGACAGCTGAGATTGGCGATGACGATTGAGCCACGGACCGTCTTTTCTCTTGTCTGACAGGCCGCAGATTGTTGGCGCGAGCGAGAACTCTGGCTAAATCTTTGACCTTACTGCATTTTTCCAAGCACGGAGGCGCGGCTTCCGCTATCCCCGGCCGAAAGTCGATTGCCGTCTAGCACAGGCCTTTTAAGACCGCAATGCGTCGTCCGGCATGGTTTTCAGGCACTTTTGTCGCATCCGGCGGTAGAGCCCGGCCGCAAGCGGCGGATTAGTCGGTGATTCAGGGCAAAAAGCCGAAAGCAAAGGCCAGCGGCAACGCCGCCAGCACCAGTTCAACCACGATGGAAGCCCAATTGAAAGGGGTGTTGGCGCCGTCCGACATCATCGACAGCAAACGGCCGAAAGCGGTGAACAGCCAGGAGAAGCCGAGCGCCATGTAAAGCAGCGGCTGCGCGAGCAGGATGCAGCACAGGCTGACGCCGAGATAGAAGCCCGACATGCGGCCGCGCCCCTCGGCGATCGCCGCCGCCTTCTCCGGCCTGGCCTGCAGCCTGAGGATCCTGAAAGCGAGGTTCGGCGCCAGGAACAGCAACAGGCCGATGAGCAAGGTCGCCACGGCGCTCGACCATGCCAGCCACTCGCCCTGGCTCATCGGCCACGGAAACGCAAATTCCATCTTGCCCCCTCGTAAATGCCTGTTTGAAAACCGGGGCATTCTAGCGGAGGAAAAGCCGCGCGCCAGATGGCGCCGGAACTTTAGGAAGGCGTATCAAGACAGGGCGAATGCGACCGCCGCCTCGGCGTGCAGGCGCGTGGTGTCGAACACCGGAATGTCGAAGTCCGCCTGGCCGATCAGCATGGTGATCTCGGTGCAGCCCATGATGACGCCGTCGATGTTCTCATCGCGCCGCAGGCGGCCAACTTCCTCGACATAGGCCGCATGCGATTCGGATTTGACGATGCCTTGGCAGAGTTCGTCATAGATCACCCGGTGTACCATGCCGCGGCCGGCCTGGCCGGGCACCACCGGGTGCAGGCCATACTTCTCGGCAAGCCGGCCCTTGTAGAAATCCTGCTCCATGGTGAAGCGCGTGGCGAGCAGCGCCGGCCGCCTGACGCCGGCATCCCTGACCGCGACCGCCGTAGCATCGGCGATGTGGATCAGGGGGATCGACACCGCCGCCTGCACCTCGTCCGCCAGCCTGTGCATGGTGTTGGTGCAGACCACCAGGCCCTCGGCGCCGCCCGCCTCCAGCTTGCGCGCGGCCTCGACGAGCAGCACGCCCGCGCCCTGCCAGTCGCCGGCATGCTGGCGCTCGGCGATCTCGGCGAAGTCGAACGACCATAAGAGCAGCTTCGCCGAATGCAGCCCACCGAGCCGCTCGCGCACGATCTCGTTGAGCAGGCGATAGTAGATGGCGGTCGATTCCCAGCTCATGCCGCCGATGAGGCCGAGGGTTTTCACGGTGGCTGTTCCTTTCCAGCAATTCCTATATTATGACCACATGAGACTACAAGGAGGCAGTTATGAAGACGATGCAGGTTCGGGAGGCCAAGGCAGGTTTCTCAGCGCTCGTCGAGGCCGCCGAGAATGGTGAGCCTACCGTCATCACAAAGCATGGCAAACCAACGGCCATGGTTGTCCCGATTGAAGAGGGGCAGAAGCTCTATCCGCAAAACAGCCAGCAGGACTTCGTGGATTTCCTGCTTCATTACCCCGGCGGCATCGAGTTTGAGCGAAACGAATCGCCGTCCCGGGACGTCGAGTTTTGACTGGCTATCTGCTGGATACGTCGTTCCTGTCGGCCTTTGAACCTGACCGTGCTCCCCTTCCCTCGCACGTTCAGACATGGGTTGCCGAACAGCGGGCGCGCGGCTCATGGCATATGTCTTCCATTGTCGTTCTGGAGGTGGAAAAGGGCATTGCGAAGCTGAAGCGATCTGGCGCGAATTCGAAGGCGGCACGTATTGGCGAATGGTTCGAACGGCTGCTGGCGGAATTCGACCAGCGCATTCTGCCAGTCGACACGGCAATCGCGAGGGAAGCCGGCAAATTGGAGGATGCCGCTCTCGCCAGAGGCTTTAACCCGGGCTTGGCGGACATCCTGATCGCCGCGACCGCTCGTTTGAATGGCCTCTCAGTCTTGACGGCCAATGTCCGGCATTTTGCGGTTCTGGATGTACCCTACCTGGACCCCTTCGCTGAGACTGGTCCACGGGAGTAGTTTCGTAATCTCACAAAAAGCTCTGCGGATCGATATCGACCTGCACCCGAACCGAGCCGCGCAATTTCGGCCCTTCGGCCAGCATGGCGCGGATGAAGCCCTGCATGTCGGCGCGCCGCTCGCCCTGGATCAGCAGGCGGAAGCGGTGGCGCCCGCCGAGCAGTGACAACGGCGCCTCGGCCGGGCCCAGCACGAACAGGTCCGCCGCCTGCGGCGCGGTGCGGCGCAGGCCGCGCGCATGCGCCTCCGCTTCGGCCCGCGTCGCGGCGCTGACGATGACGCCGGCGAGCCGGCCGAAGGGCGGCAGCGCCGCCCGCTCGCGCTCGGCGATCTCGCGCTCGTAAAAGGCCTCGGCGTCACCGGAGACGATGGCCCGCATCACCGGATGGTCCGGCTGGTAGGTCTGCAGCAGACCGAGGCTCTTCTTGCCGGTGCGGCCGGCGCGGCCCGTCACCTGGCTGAGCAGCTGGAAGGTGCGCTCGGCGGCGCGCGGATCGCCATTGGCGAGGCCGAGATCGGCGTCGACCACGCCGACCAGTGTCATATTGGGAAAATTGTGGCCCTTGGCGACGAGTTGCGTGCCGATGACGATGTCGGCCTCGCCATTGGCGATGGCTTCCAACTCGAGCCGCAGCCGGCGCACGCCACCCATCAGGTCCGACGACAAGACGATGGTGCGGGCGTCCGGAAAATGCGTCACCACCTCCTCGGCGATGCGCTCGACGCCGGGACCGCAGGCGACGAGATGGTCGAGCGTGCCGCATTCCGGGCAGGACTCCGGCCGCCGCTCATTGTGCCCACAATGGTGGCAGACGAGCTGGCCGCGGAAGCGGTGCTCGACCAGCCAGGCCGAGCAGACCGGACAGCCGAAGCGATGGCCGCACACACGGCAAAGCGTCAGCGGCGCATAGCCGCGCCGGTTGAGGAACAGCAGCGACTGTTCTTTTTTCCCTAGCGTGCGCTCCATTTGCTCGAGCAGGACGGCCGACAGGAAACCGCCGCGCGCCGGCGGCGCCCGTCGCATGTCGATCGACTTCAAGTCGGGCAGCGCCGCCTCGGCAAAGCGCGACGAAAGCACTGCCCGATGATAGCGGCCCTGGCTGGCATTGACCCGGCTTTCGACCGACGGCGTCGCCGAGGCGAGCACGATCGGGAAGCCGCCTATGTGGCCGCGCACCACCGCCATGTCGCGCGCATTGTAGAAGACGCGGTCCTCTTGCTTGTAGGCGGGGTCGTGCTCTTCGTCGACGACGATCAGGCCGAGCTCCGGGAACGGCAGGAACAGCGCCGAGCGCGCCCCGGCAACAACGCGCACGCCGCCTTCCGCCACCTGCCGCCAGACTTTTTCGCGCATTCTCGGCGGCAGGTCCGAGTGCCATTCCGCCGGCTTGGCGCCGAAACGGTCCTGGAAGCGTTCCAGGAAGGCGTGCGTCAGCGCGATTTCCGGCAGCAGGATCAGCACCTGCTTGCCCTGGTCGAGCGCCGCCGCCACCGCCTCGAAATAGACTTCCGTCTTGCCGGATCCGGTGACGCCGTCGAGCAGGGTGACGCCAAAGGCGTTCGCCGCGACGCCGGCGCGCAGCATGGCCGCCGCGTCCTCCTGGTCGGGCATCAGCGTCGGCTGCGCATAGGCCGGATCAGGCGCTGCCACCACCGGCCGCGGCGGGATCATCACCGTCTCGAACACGCCTTGCGCCCGCAAGCCGTCGATGACCGCCGACGATACGCCGGCCGCATGCGCCAGGCCCGAGCGCGTCCAGGCAAGGCCGCCCTCGGCCGTCTCCAGCACGCGCGCCCTCGCCTCGGTCATCCGGTCGGGTCTAGCCAGGGTGAGCTGCAGGCCTTCGATCCAGGGCTCCGGGTCGAAGGCCTCCGGCGCACGCAGCAGCATGCGCGCCACCATGCCCGGGGCCGACAGCGTGTACTGCGCGATCCAGTCGACGAAGCGGCGCATCGCGCGGTCGATCGGCGGGCAATCGAAGACCAGCTCGATCGGCCGCAATTTCCTTGCGTCGACCGTTTCGACGGCGCCGTCCCAGACGATGCCGGCGACCTGGCGGGGGCCCAGCGGCACGCGCACGATCGAGCCCGGCACCACGCGCATGCCGGCCGGCACCGCATAGGTGTAGGGCCGCTCGGCCGGCATCGGCACCAGCACCGGCGCGGCGGCGACAAAGGGCGAATCTTCCATCATGAGGCGTGACCTTGCCCCGACTTTGGTCTAGAGCAAAGGCCGACCCCCAAGCTGCATGTCATGCACATGAAAATCTTCAGGAGACCGCGATGAAATTTTTTGTCGACACCGCCGATATCAAGGAAATCCGCGAGCTGAACGATCTGGGGCTGCTCGATGGCGTCACCACCAATCCCTCGCTGATCCTGAAATCGGGCGGCAAGATTGCCGAGGTCACCAAGCAGATCTGCGACATCGTCGAAGGTCCGGTCTCGGCCGAGGTCGTGGCGACCGAATACCAGCAGATGATGGCCGAGGCGGAGGTACTGGCCAAGATCGCCCCCAATGTCTGCATCAAGGTGCCGCTGACACTCGACGGGCTGAAGGCCTGCAAGACGATCCGCACCGAGATGAAGCGCATGGTCAACGTCACGCTCTGCTTCTCCGCCAACCAGGCGCTGCTCGCCGCCAAGGCCGGCGCCTCCTTCATCTCGCCCTTCGTCGGCCGCATCGACGACACCGGCTCGGACGGCATGGAGCTGATCCAGGAGATCAGGCAGATCTACGACAATTACGACTTCCAGACCGAGATCCTGACCGCCTCGGTGCGCACTGTGAACCACGTCAAGCAGGCGGCGCTGATCGGCGCCGACGTCATCACCGCGCCGCCGGCGACGCTGAAGGCGCTGGTCAGCCATCCGCTGACCGACAAGGGCCTCGCCGCCTTCCTCGCCGACTGGGCCAAGACCGGCCAGAAAATCGGCTGATCTCGTCAGGTAAGAAAAAAGGCCGGGCGACCGGCCTTTTTTGGTGAATGCATACTTGTGCGCTTGGGTGTGTTGAGAGTCAGGTCAAGCCACGCCGAGAACGGTGGTTTCCGAGAGCCAGAGCGGAGCGTACTTGAAGGCAGGCCGGCCTCACCTGAATATCAATACGCCTCAGGCCTACTTGCCGTGCTTGATCAAGTCCTGCGCGACGGCGAGCCTGAGCAGGTCCGCCAGCTCGCGCGCTGCGCGGTTCTCGGCATCGATCTGCGCCCGGTAAGATGCATATTCCTGACGCGGCCGGTCGAAGGATGACGGCACCGAGCGCTTGCCCGTGGCGATGACCGTGCCGGTGGTGTCCCGCAGTACATAATTCGCGGTCAATGTCACCGTGCCGGCCGTCGGTTCGTCCTCGTCGGTCTGGATCTGCACCAGGGCCGCCGATTCGACCAGCTCGGTGACGCCGAGATCGAGCGTATAGGCAGGCGTAGCCGGTTCGCCGGCGCCCTGGCCGAGCGCGAAGATCAGATTATTGCGCACCTGCTGGGCATAGCGGGTCTTGACCGGCTTGACCGAGATCGACGCCAGTTCGGCGGCGGCGCCGACAGTCGAGCCGGCGGTAAGCGGCGCGTTCGAATAGAGCGGCCTGACGGTGCAGGCCGACACCAATGCCAGCGAGGCGACCAGGCCGTACAGCGCGGTGCGGCGGAGCGAGCGCGTCGTCTTTCCGAAATCAGGCAACGACATTGACGATCCTCTGCGGCACGATGATCACCTTGCGGGGCGCCTTACCTTCCAGCGCTTTCTGCACGAAGTCGAGGGCCAGCACCGCTTTTTCGACCGCACCTTGGTCCGCGTCGCGGGCAATTGTCAAATCCCCGCGCTTCTTGCCGTTGACCTGCACCGGCAGCACGATCTCGTTGTCGACGACGAGCGCCGGATCGAAGACCGGCCATGGCCGTTCGGCGACCATTTCGGTGCCGCCCAGCGTCTCCCAGCACTCCTCGGCCAGATGCGGCATGACCGGCGCTATCAGATGCACTAGGATCTCCACCGCCTCGCGGCAGGCGCCTTTCAGCGCCGCATCGGCCTTGCCTTCTGCCGCCTCGTTGAGCGGCGTGGTCAATGCATTGGCCAGCTCGTAGATGCGGGCTATGGCGCGGTTGAAGCCGAGCTTCTCGATATCCTCGCCGACCGCCTTGAGGATTTTGTGCGCGGCCTTGGAGACAGCGCCCGCCTCGCCCTCCCGCGCCGCCTCTGGCTTGACGCCGGCCAGCGATTCGGCCGCGATCGACACCAGGCGCCAGATGCGCTGGACGAAGCGATGCGCGCCGGCGGCGCCGTCGTCGGTCCATTCGACGTCGCGCTCGGGCGGCGAATCCGACAGCATGAACCAGCGCGCGGTATCGGCGCCGTAGCCGTCGGTGATCTCTTCCGGGCTCACCGTGTTCTTCTTCGACTTCGACATCTTCTCAAGCGGGCCGATGACGGCCTCCTCGCCGGTGGCGATGTCGACGGCGCGGCGCTTGCCGCCATCGTCCTCGAGCCTGACTTCGCTCGGCGACAGCCAGCGTCCGTTGTTGGACGGGCCGCCGACACGGTAGGTCTCATGCACCACCATGCCTTGCGTGAACAGGCCCTTGAACGGCTCGGCGAGATCGAGATGGCCGGTCTCGCGCATGGCGCGGGTGAAGAAGCGCGAATAGAGCAAGTGCAGGATCGCGTGCTCGATGCCGCCAATATATTGGTCGACCGCCAGCCACTCATTGGCCGCCTTCGGGTCGGTCGGATCGTTGGCCCAGGGCGCGGTGAAGCGCGCGAAATACCAGGACGAATCGACGAACGTGTCCATCGTGTCCGTCTCGCGCCGCGCCGGCTTGCCGCATTGCGGGCAATTGACGTGCCGCCAGGTGGGGTGGCGATCGAGCGGGTTGCCCGGCCGGTCGAACTCGATGTCGTCGGGCAGCTTGACCGGCAGGTCGGCCTTCGGCACCGGCACCACCCCGCAATCCTCGCAATGGATCATCGGGATCGGGCAGCCCCAATAGCGCTGGCGCGAAATGCCCCAGTCGCGCAGGCGGAAGTTCACCTTGCGCTCGGCCATCGGCCGGTTACCGATTGTCTTCTTTTCCAGAAGCCTGGCCACCTCGTCGAAGGCCTTCTCCGGCTTCATGCCGTCGAGGAAGCGCGAATTGATCATCACGCCGTCGTCGACATAGGCCTCCTCGATGATCTGGAAGGTCTTGGCGTCGCCGCCTTCCGGCATCACCACCGGGATCACCGGCAGGCCGTATTTGTTGGCGAAGTCGAGGTCGCGCTGGTCGCCGGACGGGCAGCCGAAGAT
>NZ_RZSG01000049.1:0-17953 GCF_003997725.1 Mesorhizobium sp. M4A.F.Ca.ET.050.02.1.1 | reverse complement strand
CAACTGGCATATGCTGCTTGGTGTTTTCGGCGTTGGGCGCCCGCTCGGTCTCATTGGACCGGTTTTTCTCTCCACCCAGATCGGCAAGTATCTGCCCGGCAACGTCGGCCACCTCGTTGGCAGGGCAGTGGTGCTCAAATCTTACGACATACCTGTCAGCGCATCGACGAAAGCGATGATCGTCGAGGCGATCGCCCTGCTTTGCGTCGGCTTCGCCCTGGTTGCGGTGCTTTTGCGCGAATGGCTGATGCAGGCGCTGAAAATCAGCGAAGTTTCAACTTGGCTCGTAGTGGGACTTTTGTCCATTGTCGTGGTTGCGGCGGCGGCGGCCCTGGTGTTTCGAGACCGGATAGCCCCCTTCATCAGGCAACTCCTGGCCGACCTTGCCGCTTCGCGCAAACGGCTTCTTGCCGTCGGAACCATCGACCTCGTCAATTTCGGTTTGAATGGACTGGCACTGTGGTCTTCATCGGTGTTGTTGTTCCCGGACAAGCCGATTGGAATGCTCGCCTGCCTGGGGGTAGCGTCCGCATCGTTTCTGGCCGGCTACATCACGCCGGGATCGCCTGGAGGAATCGGTGTCCGTGAAGCGACAACCGTGCTGCTCCTCTACCCCACCTTTTCCGTAACCGAAGCCGCAACGATTGCGCTCCTGCTGCGCCTGGCAGCGACCCTGGCAGACCTTATGGGCTTTGTTTTGGGGATCGCTCTCCTGGCGCTCCGGAGGACTGGATCAGTCTCATGAAATTGACCGGACAACTTTCTTTCGCGCTGATCGCGGCCGCGCTCGTTTCGCTCGTCCTCGCGCGATTTCACGTCTTCAACGGCTATCTCGTGTTTGCTCTGGCGTATCTGGCGGCGCTGCTGTCGCCAAAATTTCCTGACGCCGATCAAAGATCGGCTGTTCTTGGTCCTTCGCTGCTTGCGCTGATTTTCGGAACCTACGTCTTCACGTTCGCCACGACGGAACTCGACACCGGGCGCGACAACGGTGTGTACAATATCATCGCCCAGACCTCGGCCGACTTTGGCTGGCCGAAGGTCGACGCCTGGGAACGGTTCGCTCGGGATGCAGCCGCTCACGCCGCGCCCGCGGAGTTGGATAGTTACCCGGGCATCTATCCCGGGCCGCCAGCGTCCCACGCGCAATTCAACCATGTCAGTGCGCTGTTTCGTGCCGCGTTCGTCGATGTTTTTGGAGAAAATGAGATCGCCATTTCGTCGGCCGTTCTGGCAACCTTGGCGCTGTTCTTCTTCTCGATGCTGGCACGAAGGCTGGTTGGTTCCTGGTGGCCGTTTGCGACGATATTGGTGGCGAGCAATGCCGCCGTGGTCTATGTGGCCAGATCGGCGCTGAGCGAAGTGTTCACGGTTTCATTGTTCTGCGTGGCGCTGTTGTTCATGATCAGATCGATCGAGCGGCGCTCCGCCTGGGAAACCTTCACAGCCAGCATCGCATTCGGCTGCGTCATGCTCTCGCGCGTCGACGGGTATCTCGTCGCATCCTTTTTCCCGCTATGGGTATTCGCGCTGCTGCGCTCCAACCCTCGTGACTGGCCGACGGCCCTTATCGCTCTTGTGCCTGCGACGGTTCTTTGCGTTTGGAGCATCGTCGATCTCCGGGACAATTCGTTCGGCTACTTTTCCGATCTATGGCCAATTGGCTTGGGGGCAAGCTTCTCGGGCGCCATTGCCTGCCTGCTGTTTTCCGCGCTTGAAATTGCCCTATCCGTAGCTGCGCCTCGGCGCTTCTCCGCGACGGGCGACTCTTTGGAGCGGTTGGCGCTGCCGCTTTCCAAGGCGTTCATTGCCCTTGGATTTGCGATCACGGTCTACGCACTTTTCAAGAGCGTTTTCGCCGACCAGTCAAAACACGATATCTATTTTGCATTCAGTTATGTTCGGGCGCCTCGCGAATTCACTTGGTACACGACAGTGCCTGCCTTGCTAATCTCATATGCGGGTGCCTGGCTGCTGGCGCGTCAAAATGGGCTAAAAGGCCTGGCATTTGCCGTGCCTTCCGTGCTGTTGATTGTCCTGATGCTCTTGTACACGCGGATTTCGCCAGATCACCCATGGGGAGCAAGGCGCTGGGTGCCATTTGCGATCCCATTGATGATCCTGCTGGCGACCGTTGCTTTGGGCAGCTTGGCCCAATACCGGCGTCGGCTCGGTCTGGGGGCTGGCCTTGCCTTGCTGGCACTCTACCTGGCTCAGCAGAACGCAATGGCACGCAATTGGTGGTTCGTTCCGCTACAAGAAGGGTGGGCGGGCGGCTACGATCGATTGGCCGCGGAACTCAGGAAACGAGGCGCGCCATACTATCTGACGAACTACTCCCCTACGGCCTCCGTTTTGACCTTTCTGGAAAGTGTTCCAACCCTGCCGGTTAAACAGCTCCTGACGGAGTCTCACGTAACCGAGCTCACCGACTTGCCGCAGGTCTGTGGGACATACATTGAGCCGGTGATTGGTTCGCGCGAGGAAGTAGAATGGATTGGTCCGCCCAATCAGGTTGTCGAGCGATGCATCCAGTCGAAAATATACGCGCCGGCGGACGTCGCGCAGGTTTCGAACAAGCCATACCGTCTGTTGACCGGCTGGCATATTCCGGAAGAGTGGGGCGCTTGGACCGGAGAACCGTGGGCGACACTTTCGCTAAGGGTTCCCAACCCAGGAAAACCAGCCAAGCTTCGGATCGCCGGCATGGCGTTCCTTGCGCCTCAGGATCCTACCCAGACGGTGACAATCTCCATCGCAGGTCAAGTAATCGGATTTCTGAATTTTACTGCTCAACAACCAACAACCGAGATGGCTTTCGACATCCCGAAAGCGCTGTCTTCGGACAATGAGATTGTAGTCACATTAGCTGTCGCGAAATCGTATTCGCCGCGACAACTTGGGCTTTCTACGGACGATCGGATGCTGGGATTCGGCCTGACCGATATCGCCGTCGATCAAGACTAGGCCAGGCATGTCCGACAGGAAGCTCGAACTCGACGTCCAGCTGTTGGGCCAATGAGTGTTCTTGTGATTTGAGGAGAAGGCGGTTAGCAACGGCCAGTAGTTTGCTACGTAAAGCATTCGAGTGAAACTCCGGAGTGCTACACATTGCTCGAGGTTGCTGAGTAGGATACTGCGGATCAATCGGCTCCGGGGAGCTACCATGAGCGATCTCGCAAGAGGTATCCATAACGGCCCCACACTCGGTCTTGCGACCGCACCACGCGGCGAGGATCGCGCGTACGTCTCAGAGAAAGTCAATGAACAGAAGACATATCCAGTTTGGTGAACAAGATGTCGCCCTCTGCGGACGCGAAGGGGACAGCTACTTTGACCATGCCGCTCCTATGCGCCATTCGCGTTTGCAATGCGCGCGCTTCCCGATGGCGCGGTTGTTTTCGACGTCGGATCCAATATCGGAATGACAGCGGTGGTTGCGGCGAAGTCGGGGGCTGCCAAGGTCTATGCTTTCGAACCAGATCCGAACGTGTTTCCGTTTTTGCTGGAGACGATCAAGGCCAACGCGGCTGCGGTGAACGCCTTCAATATCGCGCTGGGAGCCGAGGAGCGGTCGCTATCCTTCTTCTCCAACCCCGATTCCGCCTCAGCCAGCCACCTTGTGACGGGAGACACGCTTGGACATACCCCGACGGGAACGGTCAGGATGTCGACGTTCGATGCATTTGTGAAGTCGCATCGAATTGAGGCGATCGACTTCATCAAGATTGATGTTGAAGGCTTCGAAATAGACGTTTTGCGAGGTGCACGAGATACGATAGACCGCCTAAAGCCTTCGCTGCTCGTAGAATTCAACGCCTTCACCATGGTCGGTTTCAGGGATATAAACCCTCGCGACATGTTGCGGCTGCTAGGAGAAATGTTTCCGTACGTGTACCGTTTCAAGGATGGGCAGCCGCAATTGATCGATAGCGACGGTGCCGCACTCGCGTTTATTCACGACAATCTAGTTTCAGCCGGATGTGTGGACGACCTCTACTGCGCTTTCAGACCAATAGCAGCAGCATGAATTAGCGTGACCTTTGATGGCGCGTTTGGCAATTGGCTGGCCTCGTCCGAGCTTGTTGAATCAGGCTGCCAAGGATCGGGGTCACCGGCCTCGCGTTCCCATACGAAGATTTCGCGGACGCGCCGCATCGCTGACAGAGACGCTGGGCCTCATGATCAGACGAGGCAATGACATCGTCGCGTCTGATCATCTGCGTCTCCCCGCCATTCAGCCACCCTACGACTTCACTACAACGCCACGCGAAGAGGGTTGCCGAACCAACAGTTTCCCTCCTGGACGAGTTCAATTTCGACGAATTCGGCGCCGCTGTTTTTCAGCGACATCGGTACATTCACAGCCAGGTAGATCGTGTCGCCCGGCACCAGAACGAACGGGATATTGGTGCGCGCGTTGTTGTATTGGATTGACTGGCCGGCAGCGTCGAGCGCGTGGTAGCTCAGCGTGACGCCTAGCTGTCCGTCGGCTGCGCAAAGACTCGACCAGACCGTGTCGGAGAGGTTGGTCACATTGACGACGATCTTCAACGCGGCGCCGTCATCGGTCGCGTAGGGGCCCTCCACGAACTCCAGACGGTGAGCGCGCTGTTCTTCCTCGAGGGGCGCCATGACCCGCGTGGTGCCGAGATCGGTCCGCAGGGCGAGGGGTCTTGGATCCTTCGGCTCGTAGAGCTTGTACCATTTCTGCCCGACGACCACATCTTCGAGCTGTGTGGCGCTCTCGGACCAGGTTGGCCACGAGGCATCGCCGGTCTTGGCCGTGGCTGTGCTGTTCAGGAAGTCCTTGACCGCCGCGCCAAGTGCGGCGGCAGAGCCGGCTTCGAAGAAGGACGCGGCGGCCGCGCCCTTGCCCACCTCCCGGAACACCGGAATGTCGCTGGCTATCACCGGCTTACCGAAATGGCCCGCCTCGACGATGGGCAGGCCGAAACCTTCGGCGAAGGAGGCCGCGATCAGCGCGTCGCAACCAGTGTAAAGCGTGGCCAGGTCGCTATCGTCGACCTGTGAGTGCAGATGCAGGCGCTTGCCGAACTCCGCATGGCGCCTGATGCGGTCGTCGAGATACGCCGTTCCCCACCCGGTTTTCCCGGCGATGATCAGTTCGATGTCAAAACCGTCGGCCCACAACGCCTCGAAGGCATCCAGCGCAACGCGATGGCCTTTGCGCGGCTCCAGCGTTCCGACCATCAGGAAACGGGGGCGCATCGCGCCTGTGCTCGCGCGCGCCGGCTTGGATGCGGTCGGCCCCTTGGCGAAGTCCGCGCCAAGCTGCCAGTAGCCGACTTTCATCGGGCGCGGGAACCGGATGCCCGCGAGCAGATCCAGCAATTCGTCGGCGACCGCGCGCGAGATGCAGACAAAGCCCGTCGAATAGGCCAGCGCCGTCTGAAACCATGCGCTGAAGGCGGGCGGCATGCCCTCATGGCAAAAGGCGGCCGAGCGCAGGGGAACCGTGTCATAAAGACAGGAAATGACTTCGCCGCCCTTGATCAGGGCCGGGCGAAGGAATGCCGGATGCAGCGTGTGGTAGATCCACGAACTGTCCAGCATCAGGATCGTATCGCCGGCCTGGGGCAGGAGTCTGGTTGACGGCTGCTTGGGCGGCGCCCGTCCGGTCCACTCCCGGGCGAAATACCAACCGGATTCGTCGTCACAGAACGAGATGTACTTGCCCTCGTTCTTCGCTCGGCGCGGAAACATGCTTTCGCAGATCCGCCGAACGACCCGTTGAATGCCGCTCTTGCCGTCGTCGATCAGTGTCGAGCTCGCATCCACCAGCAGCCTCGGCCTGATGACTTCGGGCTCGGCGAGCGCCATCAAGGTCGCGACGTCCCGCTCTTCATCTTTCCTGACAGCGAGTGCCTCGACCAATCCGAACCGCGGCGGCGGTGCCGGTCGACGTTCCAGGCCCCGCAGACCCTCAACGACACGCTCCGAAACCCGGCTCCAGCTGAAAGCGTCTATCCTGTCCCGCGCCAGCTCCTTCAGTTTGCGCGTGTTGGGCTTGCCTACTGCGACGGCTTCGATCTTTGCGGCGAGGTCCGAGGGCGATGCGGGATCGAAGAGCAGCGCGTCATCCCCGACGATTTCCGGAAGCGCGCCGGCCCTGGCCGCGATCGCGGGTGTTCCACAGGCGATCGCTTCCAGCGCCGTCAGTCCGAAGCCCTCCATGAAGGAGGGTTGCACCAGGGCAAGGGCCTCCTTGTAAAGGCGAACCAGCGTCCGGTCATCGACCGCGCCGGCAAACACGATCCGGTCGGCCGGCAAACCACAGGATGCCCATACGTTGCGCAACTCGCCTTCTTCGACAGGGCCGACATCGCCGGCGATGACGAACTTCAGCCTTTCCCGCAACGGTTTGGACATCATGCAAAAGGCGGCCGGAACGATGGCGATGTTCTTCCGCCAGTCGAATCCGCCCACGTAAAGGAGGTATTCGCCCGCGATATCGTTGCGCTCCGTGCTGTCGTCGATCAGCTCGACGAACCTGTTCGATATTCCGGTCCCGATGTACAGGTCGTTTGTCGTATTGACGAAATGACGCAATTCGCCGGAAGAAAAATCGGAAATCGTGAAAGCGAGATCGAAGTCCCTGTAGCTGGAGAGGCGGCGATTGAAATATTCCTGCCGGCGGGGGTCCCGCATATATTTGTCGGGAAACCGGAACGGGATCGCGTCATAGAATATGGCCGCCGTTCTGACTGTCGCCAGGGGGCCGCCGAGGTAGGGAACCGCGGGGTCCAGGGCACCCTCGAAAGGACTGGCGGAGAGGGCGAGGTCCGGATTGAGTTGATTGACGTGGTGGACAAGGGCTATTTCGCTGCGCTTGCGCCATGGCGTGAATCCGAAGTCGGCTTCGCCCCCCTCGGCTTTCCCGTGCCAGACGTGAATACGCTCCGCCGGAACGATGTCCGCAAGCAGCGACCGCGCGGCCATTGCGCTATCGGCCATCGCGGCATTGAGCGAGACCTGCAGTTCGATGTCGTTCTCATGGGTGGAAAGACTGCGCAGCAGATCCAGGACGTAGCGTCCAATGCCGCGCATCCGGCTATGCGTCTGCAGGCACTGGCCGTCGATCCATAGCTTCAATGGCTCGCTGGTCATGTCGACTTTCCGGAGCTGAGACGCTTGCTCCAGGCCTGCAGGACAGCGGGATCGGGTTCGAGCGTCCAGCCTGTCTCTATGGTCACCAAGCCTCCATTGGTGCGGGCGAAGGTCAGCAGGCGGCGCTCGAGGGGCGGGGCAATTCTGACCATGCGCTGCACGAACGCGGCGGCGCGCGGCCTTCGGCGCAACCACAGCAGGCCATGTTGCATCACGAGCCTGGCGTTTGCCCTGGCGGGTCGGCGAAGGGGGGCGCCGGGAAAGGCATGGTCCCTTGGCTGCCCGAGAACTGTACGGTACAGCTGCTTCATCCCCCGCAAGGGAGCCGCAAGTCTCCACGACGTCGAATTCCTGAAGGCATCCGTCAGGCTCGACAGTTGCTCGACCTGTTCGGCAAGCCCCGTCTCCCTGTCACGCAAGCGGGCGATTTCGGCGTCCCGTTCCTGGATGGAGGCTTCCTTGGCGCCGACCTGCTCCCTGCTCGCGATTTCCTGCTCGGCAATTTGTTGGCGAAGACGCTCGATCTCCGCGTCGCGCGCGGTCACGGCCCTGTCCTTGATGATGTCCTTCAGTTGCTTGCCGAGGGCGGCAACCGTGTTCGTGAGCGCCGTATTTCCCGCACGCATCATCTCCGACTGGGCGGCGAGATTGTCGGTCAGTTGCTGAATTTGCTGCGCCGTCGAGGCCATCGTCGCCTTGAAGCCGTCCGACAAGCTGACGATCTCGTCATCGGCCGAACGGAGCCACTGCTTGATCTGTGCCATGTCGGCGGGCGGCTGCTGCGTTGCGGTTCCTACAAATGCCGCGAGGGCCTCGGATCCCTCCGCCGCACGCTTTCTTGCCAGGCAGGCATAGTCGCGCGCCACCTCGAACATGAGATGAACGCTGCGCTCGATCGGCCCTGCCTCGATCATCGGCGCGCCGTTCAGTCTGAGGATCGCTGTTTCGGCGAAGCCGGCCTGTCCCACCAGGAATTCGAGCAGAGCCGGTGGCAGCGGGCTTTTGTGCGTTGGGTCGAGATGGAAAGTATGCGTGCCGACCGAGATGTTTTCCGGGTTGGGCGTTTCCAGGATCAGCAGGCCGTCGTCGATCAGCACTCTGCGGCATTCATCCAGCAGCTCTATCAGGTAGTCGGTCGGCACATGCTCGACCATGTGGAATGCCGAAACGACCGCCACGCTGCTATCCGGCCTGCCGCCGAGATATTCGAGCGCGTCCTGCAGTTCGATCTTGTGGCCACGGTCGGTGGCTTCCTGCGCCATGCGCGCGTTCGTATCCACGCCAACCGCTTCCAGCCCGGCCTCGCCAAGCACCTCCAGCCACTCGCCGCGCCCGCAGCCGAGATCGATCGCGAGGCACGGCCCTTCCGCCTGTCGCGGCACTTGCGCCAAAAGGGGTTGGTAGACCTTCAGCCGTTCCTTGACGAGTTCCCTCGAACCGCGAAAGCGATCCTCGAAAGCCTTGTACAGTTCCTCAAAATTCTTTTTCATCGGGCAATTTCGAGCGCGTGTTCAACGCAGCCCGTCCCGGCAGTAACGGGACGGTCCGGAGGGATGACGACAAAGCCTTGAGCACTGTCGCCATCTATAAACGTCACGGATTCCAAAGCTGCCGCCTTGGTTCGCACTTCTGCTGCAGAACCAAACATCTCACTCTCGCCGCTGCTTGGCGTCAGCTCCGCCAAGCGCATGCCGCCTCCCACGGGCGGGTATGGCATGCGATGCCCGCCACGACAATGGCGGATTCCACGTGGCGCGGTCTGGTCGGCGCCATTTCCAGGAAGCGACACCAACAGACTTGAGCGCCTTTGCTGAAGGCGGGAGATCGGCTAAGGACCTGCCATTGAATCGGGATGTTCTCATGCGCGGCTTCGCGATCTGCACTGCACCACGGTCGGGCAGCAATTTCGTGTCACAACTGCTTTCCAGCACCGGTCAACTCGGCCGTCCATTGGAATATTTCAACGGCCCCGGACGGCGTTATTTCGACGATCCAAATTATCCCGACGACAGAGGCAGGCAAGTAGACAGAATCCTGACGATGGGCGCGACGCCCAATGGAATCTATGGGCTGAAGATATTTGCTCATCAGCACGATTGGATCGAAGGTGAAATAAAATGGACCTCGATGCTGCCGAACCTGCAGTTCGTATTCCTGCGCAGGCGCGACACACTTGCCCAGGCGATTTCCTGGACCCGGGCCCTGCAGACCGGCCAGTATCGGCACGGGCAGACGCCAACCGGTGAAGCAGGATTTGATGGCGAAGCGATTCTGGCCCGCCTTCGAGCAATCACGACGGAGTATGCCCGGTGGGAGATGTATTTCGCCAGGAACGAGATAGCAGCCTTGCGCATCATCTATGAGGAGTTGGTGGACGCGCCGCAGCAGGCAATCGATAGGATCGCCAGTCTCTTCGATTTGCGTGATGTGCACATCGATATGCGTCAGATCGGCGTCACCATGCAGCGGGACGAGATCAGCGAAAGCTGGCGTAAGCGCTTCGCCAAGGAATTCGGCGATCCAGACAGCATCGATAAGCTATAGGGTTTGTCATGGCACCACGCGCCGTTCATTGCCCGTGTATCGACAGTTCATTGGGAGGGGCCGGCGCCTAATGATACTCAGACACCCGCTGTCGATCCTGATCGCCAACATATATCTGACGGGCCGTTCGGGAACCGAGATCGTCACCCGGGAGCTCGCATTCGCCCTCATGCGCGCAGGGCACAGGCCGATCGTCTATGCGCCCGAGTTGGGACCGATCGCCCAGGAGATCCGGGCGCGCGGCATTCCCGTCACTGACGACATCTCGACCATCGCCGCGGAGGTCGACATCATCCACGGCAACCACACCCAGGTCACCGCAATCGCCGCGGCGCGCTTCCCGAATGCTCCCATCGTTTACTTCACCCACGATTTCGTCGCCTGGCACAGCGCGCCGCCGCTTCTCGCCAACGTCCGCAAATATGTCGCCGTCGACGATACGGTTGCCGAGCGGCTGCAGTCCGAAGCGGGCATTCCGGCCGACCGCATCGTCACGCTGCTCAACGCCGTCGACACTGACCGTTTCGCGCCTGGGCCGCCGCTGCCGGGACGTCCGCGCCGCGCCCTGGCTTTCGCCAAGAACGCGCAGCATCTGAGCGCGGTGCGGGCAGCCTGCGAGAAGCGGGGCATCGAGCTGGATGTGATAGGAGAAGCCGTAGGCAACATCGTCGACGAGCCCGAAACCCTGCTGCCGCAATACGATCTCGCCTTCGCGTCCGCGCTCAGCGCCCTCGAAGCCATGGCCTGCGGCCGCGCGGTCATCGTTTGCGACGGTCGCGGCCTCGCTGGAATGGCTCGCTCCGAGAACTGGGATACATGGCGGCGGCGCAACTTCGGACTGCGGGCGCTGCAGCAGCGCCTCTCGCCTAAGGCGATCGCGGCCGAGATCGATCGCTACGATGCAGCCGACGCAGCCGAAATCTCGAGGCGAACGCGCCAGGAGGCAAGCCTGTCAAAATGGTTGGACGCCTGCCTGTCGCTCTATGGCGAGGCGATCGGTCAACATCGCGCCGCGCCTGCGGCCAGCTACGCGTCGAACCTCTCTTTGGCGCGTCATATGCAGACCTGGCTGCCGAAGCCGGGGCGGCCGGCATGGCCGTGGATGGCGGAGCGCGAGGAGCTTCTGACGCGGCTGGCGCGCTTGCCGGCCGGGCTGGAACCGGTCAAGGCGAACGAGCCGGTTTCATTGGCGCTGGCGGACGAGCCCGAAAAATTTGTGCGCCTGACGGGGTTCGGCGCGGTTGAATCCTGGGGCGTGTGGACCGACGGCGAACTGGCGATGGTCGAATTCGAGATAGCCTACGGCCCTGCGCCAACCTCGCTCAGGCTGGTTCTTGAGCCTTTCCTTCATGCGCACCGCTCGGAAGTCGCCGCCGAGCTTTTCATCAACGGAACGTCCATTGAACGACGGCTGTTCGCGGCGCGGCAAGACTGGAAGGTGGCGCTGCCGCCCGGTTCCTTGCTCGCCCGGCATCTAACCATCGGCCTTCGGATCGAGAATCCGGCAAGTCCACGCCAACTCGGCCTGTCGAGCGATGAACGACGGCTTGGGCTGGGACTGCGCCTGATCGAACTTGGCGGATGAGCTGCTGGCTTACTTTCTGCCGGCGCTCGCGCCCGGGATTCATGGCGCCAGTTGCCTGGCCAGCGGCTCGACGTGCTCCTTGAAGCGCAGCACTGTCTTGTAGTAGCCGCTTTGGACCCGCTGCTCGCCCCAACGCTCATAGGCCGGCGGCTGCTCGGAGCATTCCGAAATGTCCAGATGATAGTCGACCGGGCTGAGGCGCTCCACGCCGAGGCTCGCAAGGCCGTGCGCCGCGCGCAGGCGGTCGGCCTCTTCGGTCAATTCCGGATAATTGGCTATGGCCCCAAGCTTTCGATCGAACGCCCCGGCGTCGAGGTGAAGCTCGATCCCGCCTCGCGAGGTTGTCTCGCGCCTGAGGGCGCCCGCCTCCAGCGGGAATTCGAGATTGGGCAGCTCACGGCCGTCTTGGTCGCGCAATCTCGCCAGCGCCGCATTGACGAGCAGCCGGCAGACGTCGTGCCCCGGATTGAACCCTTCGACCGCGTCGGCGGCGACATAGTCGATCGCTTCGCCGGCGAGAACCGTGATCATTTCGTCAACGAGCTGCTGGAATGTCTCCGCTTCGCCGGCCAGGATAGCCCGGTAGAGTTCCCGGTCCGCCATCTTGCCGAAGAACGCCGCCGCCGGGCGCGCGCCGGCGCCGGCCAGGACTTCGGCCGTGCGGTCGAGCCTGCCAACACCGAGATGGCCCGAGCCGTCGGTCAGCACGAGGACCAGGGGCTTGGCCGTCTCCATCCAATGGTGGACCCGCAGCTCATGCCCCGGATGGGCGACGACCAATGCCGCCTTCTTGCCGCGCCACCATCCGTGCTCGTTGCTGTCCATGGGTGCGCCCCCTAAATCTGATACTGAAATCAATCGACGTAAGATTAGGGTCCCGAAAGTCGATTGGCCTTAGCGTAATCCCGGGAAAAGTGCGAAGCGGTTTTCCGTCCCGAATTGCCTTAAAATGCAAGACCTCACATCTAGCGCACGCGCCATGGGCTTCAACCAAAATAGGCCGGGAGGACTTCATTGGCAGGGCCGTCCATCAGCACGCGGCCGTGTTCCATCCACAGGATTCGGTTGCAATTGTTCTGCAGCAGCTCGCGCGAGTGGCTGGCAAGGACGAGAATCTTGGTCGTGTCGACGATCTCGCGCAGCCGCTTGTCGGCCTTGTGCTTGAAATCCTCGTCGCCGGTCGAAAGCCATTCGTCCATCACGAGTATCTCCGGCCGGATCGCGGTGGACGTCGAGAATGCCAGGCGAAGCTGCATGCCGGACGAATAGGTCCGGAATGGCATGTCGAGGAAGTCGCCCAATCCGGTGAACTCGGCGATCTCGTCATACTGCTCCCGCAATTCTTCCGGACGCATGCCCATCATCGCTGCGCGCAACCTGATGTTTTCGCGGCCCGTTGCTTCCGGATCAATGCCCAGCGAGATATTGATGAGCGACACGCATTCGCCTTGGATCAAGGCGGATCCGCTCGTTGGCTTGTAGATGCCCGACAGGACGCGAAGCAGCGTCGTCTTGCCGGCGCCGTTGTGGCCGACAAGGCCGATCCGGTCGCCCTCCCGCAGGGAAAAACTGACATCCTCGAGGCCGCGCACGATGACATGGCCATCCCCACGGCGGTCGATCGCGCCGCCGGTCGCGACACTGAGCACCCTGTTCTTGAGGGAGCGGCTTGCCGCGTTGAACACCGGAAATTCGACCGAGACGCCGGTCAATGTGATGGAAGCCATAGCGGTGTTCAGAGCCAATAGGGGATGCGATGACGATAGCTGCCAAACAGGGCGAGGGCGGCCATCCAGCCGACGACCGCGAACACGACGCACGCCATCCAGCTGATCGCGGACGGCAATTCGCCCAGAAGCGGGTCCCGCACGACGCTGATCAGATGGTAGAAGGGATTAAGCTCCACCAGCCGCTGCGAGAAGCCGTCCGGAAGCGTTTGCGGCATCCACATCACCGGGGTCAGGTACATGATGACCTGCAGGAGGTTCTGCATCACCTGCGTCATGTCGCGGTAGCGCGCGCACAACACCGCCAGGATGAGCATGATCCAAAGCAGATTGAGCGACAAAATGACAAAGCCAGGCAGCGCCAGGAAGACGTGCCATGTCGGCCAGCGCCCGACGGCCAGCAGGACGAGGGGGTATATCAGGATGTTGTGGCCGAGGATGATTGCGTTGCGGTAGAGCGTCCGCAACACATGCGTGAACAGTGGCATGCGCACCTGAAGGATGATGCCCTCCGCGCCGACAAAGGCGATGCACCCCTCGTTGATCGACGTCGCGATGAAGCCCCAGAAGATCAGGCTGACGCAAATGTAGGGGAGAAACTCCTCCAGGGGTGTGCGGAACAGCGTGCCGAAGAGGAACCCGAGCGCGCCGATCAGGACGCCCATGTTGATGGTCAGCCAGAACACCCCGACACGCGAACGGCGATAGCGCTGGGCCACGTCCTGCCAGCTGAAAGTCGTCGCGAGGTGATGTTTCGTCAGCGCCGCGCCTATGTCGGCGAACGCATCTGCAAGGAAGCCCGTTTTAGTCGGCAGCATATGTCCCGATCGTTTGTCCTGCCCAGGCCCGGCTGTGTGCGAGGTTCGATACATTATTGCCCTGTGGACATCAAGTTGATGAGCCTCCGCGGGAAACTATGCCGGCCGCCCCGGATTGCGTGCATCAACGGGCGCCGCACATCCGCCGCCAATAGCCGAAAACGTCGGCGATTGTCTGCTCGAATGGCACCAGGGGCCTCCAGTTCAGCCTGTCGCGCGCCTTCGATGCATCACCGCATGCGAAGGGCGTATCGTTGAGCCTTAGTCTTTCCGGATCCGTGCGCACCTCGATATCGATGCCCGACCGCGCGATAAGCATGTCGAGGATATCCCGGATCTTGCGGGGCTGTCCGGACGCTATGTTGAAGACACAGTCCGGTTCGGCATCGACGTCGACCATGGCCAGACGCGCATAGGCGCGCACGACGTCGCGGACGTCGAGGAAATCCCGCTCGACCTCCAGATTCCCCACATGGATGACCGGCTCGCTTTTACCCGCCACGATCTCCGCCACCTGGCGCGCGAAAGCGGGAACCACATAGGCGTCGGACTGGCCGGGGCCGGTATGGTTGAACGGCCGGCAGCGGACTGCCCGCAGCCCGTCATAGGCCATCTGCCCGATCATCAGGTCCGCGGCGGCCTTGGTGGCGCCGTACACCGTCGTCGGCCGAAGCGGTTCGCTTTCCGTCACCGGCCGGCCGGCAGCACTTTGGAACGATGCTCCATAGGCTTCCGAACTGCCGACATAGACGAACCTGGCCTCCGGAGCATGGCGCATCGCCGATTCGGCGAGGTTCATCGTCCCCGTCACGTTGACGTCCCATGCATGTCGCGGCGCGTTGCGCGCATCCGCCGGCGCCGCCACCGCCGCCAGGTGCACAAGCGCTGTTGGACGGGTCTTTCGGATCGCTGCCTCGACCGCGCTCCTGTCCATGAGGTCGATCGGGTTCATCTGCCTCTTGCCGTGGCCGAAGGCGAACACCTCGCACTTGCCATGGTCTCGCGCGAGCAGCTGTAACAGCGCCGAGCCGACAAAGCCGCTTGCCCCGGTGATCAGAATGCGATGCGTCAAGCTATCGACCATTACGCAAAGGGCTCTCTGCTCGACCTAGCGTGCGGGCTGGTTGGTGTGACGTTCAAGGTCGGCATCCACCATTTCCCGGATCATGTCTTCCAGCGAAATCGTCGCTTCCCACCCCAGCTTGGCCTTTGCCTTTGCCGGATTTCCGAGCAGGATTTCGACTTCGGCGGGCCTGAACAGTTCGGGGTCGATGACCAGATGGTCCTCGATGTTGAGTCCCACATGCTCGAAGGCGATGCGGCACATGTCGCGCACGGTCGTCGTCCTGCCGGTGGCCACGACATAGTCGTCCGCCACATCCTGCTGTACCATCAGCCACATGGCGCGGACATAGTCTTTGGAGTGGCCCCAGTCGCGCTTGGCGTCGATATTGCCGAGCCGCAATTCCCTGGACAGGCCCTTCTTGATGCGCGCGACCGCATCCGTGACCTTGCGTGTCACGAACTCGATGCCGCGCAGCGGCGATTCGTGGTTGAACAGAATGCCGCTCGAGGCATGCAGGCCGAAGCTTTCGCGGTAGTTGATGGTGATCCAGTGGCCATAGAGCTTCGCCACCGCATAGGGCGAGCGGGGATGGAAGGGGGTCGTTTCCGACTGCATTGGCTCCTGGATAAGGCCGTACATCTCCGACGACGAGGCCTGATAGAAGCGCGCCTCGGGGATTTCGAGGCGAAGCGCCTCAAGCACGTTGGTCACGCCGATGCCGGTGACGTTGCCCGTCAGGATCGGCTGCTGCCACGATGACTTGACGAAGGACTGGGCGGCAAGATTGTAGACCTCGTCCGGCCTGATGTCGCGCATCGTTCGGGCCAGGCCGGAAAGATCCGTCAGGTTTCCGTCGACGATCCTGACGTCCTTCTCGATACCGAGCCATTTCAGGCGTGTCGTGTTGACGTCGGCCGTGCTCGATCGCCGCGCAAGTCCGTGGACCTCATAGCCTTTGGCGAGCAGCAGTTCCGCCAGATAGGCGCCGTCCTGTCCGGTGACGCCCGTTATCAATGCTGTTTTTGTCATCAATGCTCTCGATGTGTCCGATGATTGCTCCACCCAAGCCCGTGTTGCCGATGTTGCCCGCCCCAGCCCGGCGAGCCAATGAAATTGTCAGGCGCGACCGTATACGTCGTCAAAGCGCACGATGTCATCCTCGCCCAGATAGTCGCCACTCTGGACTTCGATAATCACCAGGTCGATCTTGCCCGGGTTTTCAAGCCGATGCTTATGGCCACAAGGAATGTAGGTCGACTGATTGGTCGCCAGGAGCAGTTCCTCGTCGCCATTGATTATCTTGGCCGTGCCGCTGACCACGACCCAGTGTTCCGAACGATGGTGATGCATCTGCAGGCTCAGGCGCCGGCCAGGCTTGACCTCGATGCGCTTGATCTTGAAGCGCTCGCCTTCCTCGAGGACCGTATAGGTACCCCATGGCCGGTGCACGGTGCTGTGGAGCAAGTGCGCCTCATGCCCGGAAGCCTTGAGGGATTCGAACAGCTTCTTGACGTCCTGGACGCGGTCGCGGGACGCCACCAGCAATGCGTCCGGGGAATCGACGATCACCAGGTCACTGACGCCGACAGTGCCGATGACGCGTTTGTCGGAACTGATGAAGCTGTCCGCGGTGTCGACCATGCGAACGTCACCGCGAATCCGGTTGCCGCTCTGGTCGGGGGCGACCAGTTCGGCCATCGCGTTCCATGATCCAATGTCGTTCCATTCCATGTCGCAGGGAACGACGGCCAGGTTTTGCGCCTTTTCCATCACCGCATGGTCGAGCGAAATGCGCGGAGCCATGGCGAAATGCTCAGACGAGAGTTCGATGTTGGCGAAACCTTCGCCCCGGCTGACGTGGCTGTCCTCGTAGCTGGCGACAACGGCGTCGATCACCGCGGGGCAATGCTTGGCCATTGCCTCGAGCATGACCTGCGCGCGGAAGCAGAAAATGCCGGCGTTCCAGAAGAACCGCTTGGACGCGACATAGGCCTTGGCCGTCTCCAGATCCGGCTTCTCGACGAAGCGGACAACCTTTTCGCCGTCTGCCTCGATATAGCCGAAGGCCGTGTCCGGCCTGGTCGGATTTATGCCCAGCGTCGCGATGCGTCCTTGCCCGGCATGCTCGATCGCCCTGGCCACGGCGCTCAGGAATGCTGGCACGTTTCCGATCATGTGGTCGGCTGGGAAAATGCACAGGATGACGTCGGGGCCTTGCATTGCCTTGGCGTGGATCGCAGCCGCGGCCACGGCTGCAGCCGTATCGCGGCCCTCAGGCTCGAGCAGGAAGGTCCGCTGAGGAACAACGGGCTCCAGAGCGTCGAAGTCGTCTGTCGTGAGGAAGAGGTGTTCCCTGGACGTCACCGTGACCAGCTCGACGACGTCCCTGATCGAGGCGGCGCGCAACGCGGTATGCTGGATCAGTGAATGTCCGTCCGCCACCTTCAGGAACGGCTTGGGATGCGACTGCCGCGAGGCAGGCCACAGGCGCGAGCCGGCTCCACCGCTGATGATCACCGGAACGACTTTCATCAAATGCCCTGTGTGCCCGGAGATGCGAATGCCCGAGCCTTCTCCAGTGTCAATGCCACGATCGCCGTCGCCCTGGCATAGCTCGCGGCCTCCGAATAGCAGCGCAATTCCGGCGCATTTCCGGACGGCCGCAAATGTATGATCTCGCCACTATCCATCCGCGCCCTGAGGCCATCGGTTTCATCGATTTCGGCAACAGTGCCAAACGGAGCCAGGAATTGCTGCAGCGCATCGGGGTTGGCGAGTTGGGTCATCAACCGGCTTGAACTCTCCACCGGGAAGTTCTCGAGTCGCTCACTCGCGCAGAACGGAAGGTCCCAAAGCTCGCGCAAACGCGACAGCGGTCTTTTCGTCGATGCCATGGTGCCGAGCACGGCAAGGATCGGTAGCAGCGAGTCGCGTGTCGGCAGGGCCGCCAGCGTCTTTCCATTCAGCAGGCAATCCGATCCCAGGAGGACGCCGCCATTGGCCTCGAAGCCGATGACGATGTTGCCGCCACGGTACGACACTTCCATGCCATCGATGACGAACGGCGACCCGACCTTGGTTC
>NZ_RZSG01000499.1:0-4438 GCF_003997725.1 Mesorhizobium sp. M4A.F.Ca.ET.050.02.1.1 | reverse complement strand
ATGCATTTCGGTCCCGTGCGTCGTCCTCCGGCGCGAGTACCCATGGCTGACCTCCACTCAGGCGTTTCCCTGTGAGCGGCGGCCGGCCTGTTCGGCCGTCGCGGGCGGGGCTTCTTTTCAATCGCCACCTGCCCAACGCCATCGTCCCACGGGTTCGCGGGGAGGGCAAGGAAAATAGGAAATTTTGCCGGCTTTGTGCCCTCAGGCGATCAGGGCCAGCGCTGCGGCATCGGCGGCGGGGAGAGCGCCGGCCTTTTGGCGCGGTGCCGGCCTGCCGAAGAAATAGCCCTGGAAGCGGTTGCAGCCGGCTGCCCTGGCGAGGGTGAACTCCTCTTCCGTCTCGACGCCTTCGGCGACGATGGTGACATGCTGGATGCGTGCGATCTGCGCCAGCGCCGAGACGAAGATCTGGGCCACCTGATCGTGGGCGAGGCTGCTGATATAGGAGCGGTCGATCTTGATACTGTCGATGGGCAAGGTCTTGAGATAGTTGATGCCGCAATGGCCGGTGCCGAAATCGTCGAGCGCGATGTGGAAGCCGAGCCCGCGCAGGGCTTCCAGGCGCTTCAGGATTTCGGGCGTGGCCGCGGTCGCCACCGTCTCGGTGATCTCGATTATGAACTCAGCCGCCAACCTGCCGGTTTCGCGGAGCACGCGGTCGCACATGGTGACGATCTCGTCGCGCTTCAGCTGCTCGCCGGAAACGTTGATGCTGATGCGGAGCCCGGGAAAATGTGCGATGTCGGCGCAAGCGCGCCTGAATACCCATTCGCCGAGCATGTCGATCAAGGTCGAACGCTCGGCGATCGGTATGAAGTCGGCCGGTGATATCAGGCCACGCACCGGATGGCGCCAGCGGACGAGCCCTTCAAGCGCAAAGGTCGATCGGTCGGTATCGACGATCGGTTGATAGTGGAGGTCAAGCTCGCCGAGGTAGATGGCCGCTCGAAGCTCGCGCTCGACCAGGCGACGGTAGCGCTTGTCCGACAGCATCTCCTCGTCGAACACGGTGACGCGGCCACGGCCGCCGGCCTTGCTCTCATAGAGGGCGAGGTCGGCAAGCAACATCAGCTCCGTCGTGTTCGAGGCGTGCGCGGGAGCTAGTGCCACGCCGATCGAGATTGATAGCGGGACGATCTTGCCTTCATGCGATTTGCCTGCCCGCATCACATCGAGCAGCCGGCGCGCATCCTTGTTGATCACTGCCAGATTGCCGTGCGGAACGATGACGGCGAATTCGTCGCCACCCAGCCGCCCGACTACGCCGTCGGCGAAGATACGCTCTGCGGCCTTGACCAGATGCGCCAGGGCGAGGTCGCCGAATTGATGGCCGAACGTGTCGTTGAGCTGTTTGAAGTGATCGAGATCAATCAACAGCAGGCTCGCCTCGCGCCGGCTGCGCAAGGTGCCCAGCCGCTCGTCGAGCGCTTCGAGGACATAGCGGCGGGTCATGGCGCCGGTCATCGCGTCGACGGCCAGAAAATGATGCTTCTCCGCTTCGGCGGCCGCCGCCGAGCGCAGGCGCTGGACCACGCTGCTGCGCATGTACATCAGCACCAGCAGCGCCAGGCCAGTCGCCACCATCGAAACGATGAGGGCGCTCGTGAAGGAGGAGTCCCTGACCAGGCCGGCCGCGCCGAGCGCGGTCGCGGCGATGCTCAGTACAAGCAGGAACTGGATACCGCGGTAGATTCTGCCGCTGTGATCCTTGATCGTGGCCAGTATGCTCATGTCACCGTCCCCGCAACACAAGCCACGGCTAGCGCCCAGCTGTTAAGAAGACATTGAGCCTGCCGACGATCGGCCGCTCATGGTTAAGAAGAAAATCGTCGGCGTTACGTGACGTCAACCGGTCCGGCGCAGGGCCGGCAGGGCAGTATCCGCATCATGCGTCGCGACAGCCTCAGCAAAGCGCGACAGCATCGGATTGAACAGGTCCGGACGCTCCCAGAAAGGGGCATGTCCGGCGCCAGGGACGACGTGGCATTGCTCCCACAGCGTGCCGCAATCCAGCGTGTCGAAGTAGTTGAGCCGGATGAACGGGTCGTCCTCGCCGTTGATGATCGCGACGGGGAAGGCGGCCTGCTCGACAACCTGTTTCTGGTCGGCGCCCTTGCCGGCCATCATGGAACGGGTCACCATGACGCGCAGCCGGCCATCCGTGCGCAGGATGGCGTCGCGGAATGACGGATCCGCGCTGTCGCCGAAGCACAGCGTTTCGAAGCGTTCGGCATCGCGTTCGGAATAGACCTTCTTGGAAGCGAGCAGCATGTCCCAGTTGGCGTGGAAGCCGCGCAGCATGCCGAAGAAGCCCTTCGATACGGGCGGCGCACCGGTCAGCATCAATCCGTGGACGGCCGGATGGAAGCTTGCGAGCTCTATGGCGACATGGCCGCCGAGCGACCAGCCGTAGACGACGGCGTGGCCGATGCCCAGACCGTCGAGGAGCTCGGCCGCCGATCGCGCCAGGCCGGTGAGCGTATAGTCCGTCGCCGGGTCGGCGGCATCCGAGGACTCGCCATGGCCGGGCAGGTCGAAAGCGATCAGCCGGTGGGCATCGGCAAGCGGGCTGTCGAACTGGCGGGCGAACACGGCGCGCGAGGCGCCGGACCCGTGGATCATCACGATGGGCATGCCGGGGCCCGCCGATTCGCTGACGCGCAAATCGGCCTGCGGGGTGCGGATCGTACGCTCAACGACGGCCATGATGCATTGAACCTTAGGATTGCGTAGCGGCCAATATCGCATTCCCGGGTCTACGCGGGCTTTAGGTTTCTGGTTAAGAAAGGACTAATCTGCGCCGACCGTCTATAGTGGCTCCCGAATCTTCGATGGCGGGCATGGAATGTTGACGATGGAACGTGGGCTCGACCTTCTTGTCTCGATCATCGGCATCGCCACGGTCGGCCAGTATCTGTGGTCGATGCGCGCTCATTTCCAATCGTCGGGCATGTCCTCGGGCGCGAAGATAATCTCGGTCGTCGTGGCCGCGACGGCGCTGTTTTTCCTGGCGATCATCTGGATCCTGCCGCAGCCGCTACTGGCCAAGATCGTCGGGCTGGTGATCCAGCTGGCGAGTTCCGCGCTGTTCTGGTGGGCGATTGCGAGGTCGCGCAAGGCGCGGCTGCGCTTTGTCTTCGACGCCGACAATCCGCATGGCCTGGTGACCGACGGACCCTTCTCCTACATCCGCCACCCGTTCTACACGTCCTACATCATCTTCTGGGCCGGTTGGGGTATCGCCACATGGTCGATCTGGGCGGTGGTGCCTGTCGCCGGGATTTTCGTGCTCTATCTGATCGCGGCGCTGGACGAAGAGAAGAAATTCTCGCGCACGGATCTGGCCGGCGCCTATGAGGCCCATCGAAAGCAAGCCGGCTTGTTCTGGCCGCGGCTGCGATGGTGACGCCGCCGACGATGCGCGGCTGACGCGTGTCCGGCGTGCCATCCGGCTGTCCGGGAAGCGGTTGCGTCCGGACAGGCATCGGAGGAAAGTGTCGCCGCAAGGGCGGACCGTAGCGGTGCGGTCGCCACCGCCGATGTGACCCCAGTTCGAGGATTGAAACGATGAAGATCATTGCTTGCGGCAGCGTGCCGACCATCATGGCGCCGGAAAAGTATTTCACCGGCCGGGTGCTGCAGACACCGATCATCGAGAAGGAGGCGCCGGCGCGGCTGAGGGCCACCCTGGTCAGCTTCGAGCCTGGCGCGCGGACCAACTGGCATACGCATCCGCTTGGCCAGACGCTCTATGTCACCTCGGGCGCGGGCCGTGCCCAGACGTGGGGCGGGTCGATCCAGGAGATCAAGGCCGGCGACGTCATCTCGTTCGCGCCCGACGAGAAGCACTGGCACGGCGCCGGCGCGAGCACGGCGATGACGCACATCGCCATGCAGGAAGCGATTGACGGCGTCCACGCCGACTGGCTGGAGAAGGTCAGCGACGAGCAGTATGGCGGCTAACCACCCGAAAAAAACCGGCCTGGAGCCGGGCTTTTTTCGTCATCAGGTCAGTGAAGCGGTGAAGCGCTGGATGCGCGTGCAAGCCTCTTCCAGCAGCGTCTCCGACGTGGCGTAGGAGATGCGGAAGTTCGGGCCAAGGCCGAAGGCCGAGCCGAACACCACCGCCACACCCTCGGCCTCGAGCAACTCCGCGCAGAAGGTCTCGTCACTATCGATCACCTTGCCGGTCTTCGTCTCCCTGCCGATCAGCCCGGCGCAGGACGGGTAGACGTAGAAAGCGCCCTCCGGCGAGGGGCAGGAGATGCCGCGCGCCTGGTTGAGCATCGACACGACAAGGTCGCGGCGCCCCTGGAAGATCGCCTTGTTCTTGGCGATGAAGTCCTGCGGGCCGTTCAGCGCCTCGACCGAGGCCCATTGCGCGATGGTGCAGGCGCCGGAGGTCTGCTGGCCCTGGATCATGTCCATGGCCTTGATC
>NZ_RZSG01000498.1:0-4485 GCF_003997725.1 Mesorhizobium sp. M4A.F.Ca.ET.050.02.1.1 | reverse complement strand
GGCGCGCAGGCGGCTGGCGACGCGGTCGGCGAGATGCAGCAGCGTCGGCAGGAAGACGCGCGGCAGCGCCGGCTTGCGCCCAAGCGCCGACTGCGCGCCGGCGGAGTGCGCGCGGCGGTGCGTTTCCAGCCGGCGCGGGTCGCGGTTCCAGGCAAGCGCTGCGAGCTTTTCGCCGGCGGCCGGGCCCAGCAGGCGTTTCAGCGCGCCGCCATGGGTGCGAGCGAGCTGGCCGATGGTCTCGACGCCGATGTCGGCCAGCCGCGCCCTGGTCGCCGGGCCGACACCCCACATCAGCGTGACCGGCAGGTCGTGCAGGAATGCGAGCTCCGTGCCGGGCTCGACCACGACAAGCCCGTCGGGTTTTGCGACTTGCGAGGCGATCTTGGCCAGATGCTTGGTGCGCGCCACGCCGATCGAGATCGGCAGGCCGAGCTCAGCCTTCACGCGGCGGCGGATGGCATGGGCGATCTCGTCGGGCGGCCCGAACAGATGCGTGCAGCCGGTGACGTCGAGGAACAGGCCGTCGGCGCCGTCGATCGCCACCAGCGGCGTGTAACGGTCGCACCAGTCGGCGAGGCCTTCGAGCAGGCGGCGGTCGGCCTCGGGATCGGCCTCGACGATGTCGATCGCGGGGTGCATGGCGCGCGCGTCGGCGATGCCCATGCCGCGCTTCAGCCTGAGCGCCTCAGCCCGCTCGTCGAGGGCGGCGATGCGCTGGGCGTTCATGTCGCGGTGGCTGATCACCAGCGGTGGGTGAGGCGGGGGCAGGTGATCCGACGGCCGGGAACGCCAGGACCGCCCCAGACGCTGGCGCAGGATGCGGTCGGCGGCGAGATGCGGAAACCACAGCGACAGAATCCTTTGTTCTTTCCTTGCCCCTTCTTTCTTCGAAAACATGTTCATCGGGGTTCCACTCCAGTGTGAATTGTCCGGGGAGCGCGGTGCGGCTCTTGCCGATGCCGACGGTGAAGGCGGGGCGGCCGATCGAGCCGGCCAGCGGCCCGGCGATCGTCGCGCGGCTTGCCGAGGGCGCGGCCGACACGATCAGGCGCACGGGCGCGACGGTTGGCTCGGCCTCGCCGGCCTGGCGCAGCAGGAACACCGGCCGGCCGGCGTCCTGGGCGCGGGCGTGCAGCCGCCGCGTCGCGGTGAGGTCGAGCGGCCGCGGGCTGCCGCGGATTTCGAGGATGACGGCGGCGAGCGCCGTCATGCGGGCGGCCTCCTCGGCGATCCACAGCGCGTCGAGCAGCCTCGGCGCCTCGGAAAACAGCAATTGTTCGGGCGCGATGCCGAACAGGCTCCGCAGCCCGCCGGCATAGGGAAAGCCGGCCTCGCGGAAGATTTCCGAGGTGCCGACCCACAGCACCGGCAAGCCCGGCTGCCGCGCGAGGATCAGGCCGGCAAGCGACAGGGCAAAGCCGGCGACGGCTCCGGCGTCGCGGGTTTCAGTGCCATGGATCTCGCTCAGCGCCGTCTTCGGCAGGCCGCCGCCAAGGGCTGCGTCGAGCGGCTCGACACCGGTGCGCAGGAACGCATCATGCGATGCAACGGCAAGGCCACGCCGAACCACCGTGACATCGGCGATGTCATCAGGCGACGCGCCGGCCGGCGCCGCAAGGCGCTCGGGCAGCGTTCCCTCGATCTTCGCGATTTGGCGGCGCAGGGCAAAAACAGTCTCCCGCGCCACGGCGGTCATCGCCATGACGGTCAACTTTCAGCAGCATTGTTCCTGTTATGTTCTTATAGATTCCAGAGGGTACCCCAAGAGTCAAGCCGACTCATTGTGAATTTATTCCTCTGTCGTTACGCGCTTTAGCGTTGGCCATCGAAGGCCAGCCGGGCCGCAAGTCCCGCAAAGACGCTCCCCAGCAACAGCTGCGGCGCCCGCTGAAACCGCGTCCGCCTCGACAATGCCGCGCCGATCCGGCTGGCGGTCAGGATGACCAGGCCATTGACGACCAGCCCAATCAGATTGAGCACGGTTGCCAGCACCAGTATCTGCCCCGCCACGGACCCGGCCTGCGGCTGCACAAATTGCGGGAACAGCGCCAGCACGAACAGCGCCATCTTCGGGTTGAGGAGATTGGTCAACAACCCCTGCCGGACGATGCGCCCTTGCGAGTAGCGCGGCAGGCCGGCAACCGGCGCAAGCGCTGTCCCGTCGGAGCGGAACGCTTTCCAGGCGAGATAGGCCAGATAGGCGGCGCCGGCGTAACGCACGATGTCGTAAGCGATGGGAACGGCAAGGAACAGTTGCGACAGGCCGAAAGCAGCGGCCAGCGCATGACAATAGGTACCAGCGGCGATGCCGACATAGGTCGCCAGGCCCGCCGCACGCCCCTGGCTGGCGCTGCGGGATGCGATCAACAGCATGTCCGGCCCCGGCGTCGCGGTCAAAGCGAGGCAGGCAATGGCGAAAAGTCCAAGGGTGGAAAAGTCCGGCATGGGAGCTCCTGATACATGGCCGGAACCGACCCGTACGCGATTCCCGCGCGGCAGCAAAGGATACAAGATACAGGAACTGCCGCATCATTTGCCTCGACCGGCGCGAAAGCCTATATGCCGGGATCAAAGGACAAAGAATGGCCCGCATCTACAAGACCCGCACCTGGCACGACCAGCTTTCGCCGTCGATGGAGGAGATGGAGTTCCTGGCGCTGGAGGCCTACGCCCATCTGCCGGAGGATTTCCGCAAGCTCACCGGCGAGATCGTCATCCAGATCGCCGATTTCCCGACCGACGAGATCATGGACGATCTTTCGCTGGAAACGCCGTTCGACCTGCTCGGCCTGTTCGAGGGGCGCGGCATCGCCGAGCGCTGGAACCCGCAGACCGGCGAGGGGCCGAACCGCATCACGCTCTACCGCCGCGCCATACTCGACTACTGGGCCGAGAACGAGGAGACGCTGGGCGACATCGTCACCCATGTGCTGATCCACGAGATCGGCCACCATTTCGGCCTGTCGGACGACGATATGGAGCGGATCGAGGAGGCGGCGGAGCAGACGGCCTAGGGCTTTCGCGAAATCGCATCGCGCCGTTCCTCTTTCCCCTCCGGAGGGAGAGGAAGGGTGCCTGCACCAAAGCGGGTTGTTGCCCGCGTCTACCAATCGCTGAGCTTGGTGTCGGGCGTGTAGTCCTGACCCTCGACATCCTTCACCACAGCCTGACCGCAGCGCATCGATTTGGTCTTCTTGTCATAGGCATAGGTCGGCGAGCCGAACAGGTGCCAGCCCTTGTTCAGCGACGCCGTCACCTTGTGGCAGAAGCTGGAGTCGTCAGGGCCGGACAGAAAGCGGTAAAGTTTCATTTTTCAGTCCCCGTGAGTTTGCGGCAATCGCCCGAAAGCGCATCATGCGCCGATGGCGGCGGCCTTCGCCAGAAGTTTCTCGGCCTGAGCCAGATGCAGCCGCTCGACCATGCTGCCATCGAGCGCGATGACGCCCTTGCCGGCATTCTCGGCAAGCGCGAAGGCCGCCGTCACCGCGCGGGCCTGGGCGATAGCCTCCGGCGACGGCGCAAAGGCCCGGTTCGCCGCCTCGATCTGCGCCGGATGGATCAGCGACTTGCCATCGAAGCCCATGGCGGCGGCTTCCACGCATTCACGGGCAAAGGCGTCAGAATCGCGAAAATCATTGGCGACGCCGTCCAGTACATCGACGCCGCCGGCGCGCGCGGCCAGCACCAATTGCATCAGCCAGGGCGTGAGATAGCGCCGGTCCGGCGTCGCAAGGATACCGGTCTCCTTGACCAAATCGTTTGTTCCGGCAACGAAACAAGCAAGGCGCGAGGCGGGATCGCGGCCGAGCTCGGCAAGCGCGCCGATGTTTAGCAGGGCTTTCGGCGTCTCCACCATCGCCCATAGTTTCACCGTGTCCGGCGCGAAATTGTCGTCGAGCAGGTCGGCGGCCTCCAGCACCTCGCGCGGCGTGACGACCTTCGACAGAAGGATGCCGTCGGCCTCGCCTTTCGCCGCCGCCAGCACGTCGTCGATGCCCCATTCGCTCCCCAGCGCGTTGACGCGAACGATCATTTCGCAGCGCCGGTTCGGGCGTTCGGCCAGGATGCCCGCCAGCCTTTGGCGCGCCGTGACCTTGTCGGCTGGCGGCACGGCGTCTTCCAGGTCAATGATCACGGCATCGCAGGCAAGCGTCGCGATCTTGGCCAGCGCCCTGTCGTTCGAGGCCGGGATGTAGAGCACCGAGCGGCGCGGGCGGTAGGTTTGCATTCTCGATCTATGCCGCCTGTGGACAATGGAGGCAAGCCGTGCGGCGCAGCCAATCGTGGGAAGTCGGCGCCGCCCCTCATCGCCCTGCCGGGCACTTCTCCCCGTATAGTGACGGGGAGAAGGGGCTGGTTGTCCGAACCGGATAGATAGGTAACAGAATGGACCGATTGCATAGGTGACAGTTTTCTCCCTCGCCGGAGGACCCGGCGATGGTTTGGCGAGAGACTGGCATCATGGACGAGCGGCTTCGTTTTGTA
>NZ_RZSG01000497.1:0-4500 GCF_003997725.1 Mesorhizobium sp. M4A.F.Ca.ET.050.02.1.1 | reverse complement strand
TTAGCTGCATTCGTTTCATGATCGAACGCGGAGTTTCTTTCTGTCGACATTAGCTTTCCCTGCCCGCTTTAGATCAAGGCTAGGCTTGAACCATTGGTACTGCCCTGTGCGATGAACTAAGAGCGCCGCGTTTGCGTTAAGATGCGATGTATACTTGGCGCGTCAATGATTGGCATATATTGGCCGGCCGACTTCGCCGGACTGGACCGTGGGCATGTAACGGGTGCTGACCATCCCGCTGCACATTGCGCCGATACGCTGCGGCCTTCCGGCAAACCGTCTTTAACGCGTTCCAGCCCATTGGCGTTGGCCCCGCGATCAGCACCTGATTGATCTCGCGTCAGATCCCACTTGCGGACTCCTGATTTGCGATTTTTTGAGCGAGGTTTGACCAATGCAAGCCATGGATGGCCGTTGGCATCGACGGTGGCTCATTTCGCGTGCTCTGCCTCCCAATCGGGTCGCACTATTGCGAGGACAAGCTCATCGCAGCGCTTCCCGTTCATGACCCAACTGCCGCGGGCGATGCCCTCCGCTCTGAATCCTACTGCTTCGTAGGCTCTCTGGGCCCGCTCATGGTCATGAAGACAGCCGATCCATAAGCGATAGACATCCGTCTCAAGGAAAGCCGCGTCCACTACAAGACGCATCATCCCCTTGCCATAGCCTGAACCGGGCTGGGCGACGGCAACACGGAACACCAGCGTGACTTGATTGGCTGAGGCCCAATCTCGCAGTATCGCAAAACCCACCGGCTGGACACCTGAACAGGCCACGAAATAAGCGAAACGCGGGTCAGCGAGAGCGGCAGCATGTTGATCCTCGGTCCACCGGCCGACCAACTCGCCGTAGCCTTCGCCTCGCTCGGTGGCCATCACGAATGGAATGTCAACTGCTGTCGCGCGGCGCAGCTTTAAATCAGGATGCATGTTGTTTTCCATTTGCCGACTGCTGGATTTCGGAACTCTCCTAAAGCGATCGAGCATTTCACTCGGCGCTTTTGTGACGCGGCCCGTGAGCTGCCGACGGTCGCCGGCTTCCAAGTCATAACACCGTCCTTCCATTCGACCCTGTCCGACGAAACCAGCCTCCACCTAGGTGGTAACATTGGATGTGGCTACCCTAGCGTCTCGAAAAGCCGCAGCAACAGTGTCGCCCGTGGGACGAGGGATGAAATGACGATTTGCTCCTGATGACTATGCGCGCCCTGGCCGTCCGGCCCCATCCCATCGAGTGTGGGTGCAAATTGGGCCGTGAAATTGGCGTCCCCGCCGATCGGACCATTGACGCCGACCAGCTCGAAGCCGATTTCGGCCGCAAGCTTGTGCGCATGCTGAAAGAGCGTCTCGATCTCAGGAGTCTTCTCGTAACCTGGACGGCGGCCCATTCTGACGGTGGCCTCGATCTTCACGTCCGGATCATAGGGTTTCAACGCGCGCACCCGCGCGATCGTTTTCTCGGCGAGCTCCCGATCGAACGAGTACAGGCTGGCCTTGGCGAAGGCATGGTCGGGCACAATACCCGTACTAGTCCCGCCTCCGATTACGCCGACGTTTATGTAAAGGCCTCTTTCATAGTCATTCATCGACTCGAGATCGAGGATGTGCCGCGCGAGTTCAAGGACGGCGCTGCGTCCGTCTTGCGGGCCTAACGAGTGCGCGGAGCGGCCGGTTACTTGCAGGTTGAAGTTCGCTGTGCCGCCCTTACGCGAAGTGACGATCTTGCCGCCGTCGCGCGCGGGCTCTGTGACAAGTACGTAACGAGCACGGCGAGCCTCCTCCTCGATGAGCGCGCGCGAGGTGGGGCTTCCAACTTCCTCGTCCGAGACAAAGAGATGGCGAACCGGTAGCTTCGCAGGCCCGCTGGCGCGGATTAGATGGCAGAGAGCGGCGAAAGCGATTACGGCTCCGCCCTTCATGTCATAGATGCCGGGTCCATAAGCGGTGTCGCCCTCGACCCGGAACGGGAGACCACCGGCCAGTGTGCCTACCGGATGCACCGTGTCGATATGACTCACCACGAGAACGCCGGGCTCCTCACCGCCCCAAGGCGAAGCCACAAGGAGTAGATCGCCGTATTTTCGCCCCGGTACTGCCTCTTGGCCTGCGATACGCTTCGTCTTCGCACCGGCAGCCTTGGCATCGGTTTCGATCTTGTCAACCAGGCGGTTCACGGCCATGTCATCTTCTGACGGTGTCTCTATCTCAACCCAACTTTTGACTTCATCGAGCAGCGCCTGGGTGTCAAAGAGGAGCCCGTTTGAAAATTTGTTGATCACGTCAGTTCCTCCCCTCGGTCGGATCGAGATGCACTCGGGTGTCACGTCAGCCAAAGCGCTCTAACGCTCAATGTAGATATGCCTGGCATACATGGTGTGTCAATGCTCTTTTAAGCAAGGTAGTGCGCGGATGGCCAGCGCTCGCCGAAGTTGCGAGGATGCCCTTGAGGTCTTAGCTGAAGTCCTCGCGAGACGACTTTCGGCAGCGAGCCGGAATTCAAGATGCCAGCTAGCGACTACCTCGCCCATTGGGGCGGGCTCATTCTTGCATCTCGCCGCGAGAGATGCCAGGGCACATCATCACCGGGAGCTTGTCCTTATCAGCGACCGCGCCAGCAGACGCCTGCTCGACGACGTCGCCCCAAGCCGCCTGCGGCTAGCGGCAAGCAACGCTGCGCAAGGGCAGAAACTCCCAATCTTATCGCACCCTCAAGAACGGGCCCCTACAAGGACCGCTCTTTGAGAACCTTGGGATCGCACAGCGCGCCTCGATTCCTGGCGCGAGCTCGACAACGCGAAGTGCCGCACAATCGAGTCGCCGCCAGCAGCGACTACAGAGAGGCGGTGGCGCCTGCCCTTCTGCTGGATTTTTGCGGTCTGGTCGCCGGGCCGCCTTCGCCAACAATCAGACCAGTTGCGGCCGGCAACCGAGCCAAAGACGCCGATGTCGGAACTCCGACCAAAGTGGTGGCGTGAGTCAAACACACTGCACGCCGTCCAGTGTGCGAAGGCCGCAAATTAAACGGCGGACCAATACCTGGCATATATCCTGCTAGAAGAACCTTGCCCAACGAGCGGCGCTGTATTGGAGGACCGTGATGATTGATCAACCTCGAGACATTCCATTTCGCCGCGGTCCTTAATCGTCCCAACAACCGATCACGTCCGCGCCAGTGACCGCATCGGCGGCATCATACAGCAAAACGTCAATTGGTTCCTCTTCCTTGTCGAGCTTAGTAGTTGGAGGTGCACAATGATCGTCGTCCACCATCCCGACCAAGCCTTGCATGACCCGGGCATGGTTTTCTGGGCCGGCCGCTTCGTGGAACAGGCGGAACGACCCGAGCGTTACCGCGTGCTTTTAGACGCGGTCATGCGTGATGGGCACAAAATCTTGGAGGCTCCTCTCGGATCTCTCGCACCCATTCTGGCGGTCCATGATCGTAACTATGTGGAGTTTCTTCGGACAATACACCATCGATGGATATCCAAGGGATACGGACCAGTTGCCGTTCCCTACGTTCACCCAACCAATCGGATGGCTCGAAAGCCCACGGACTTGGTCGGCGAGCTAGGGTGGTATTCGAATTCCACTACTTGTCCAATCATGAGTGGGACCTGGCAAGCAGTAGCGGCCAGTGCGCAAACTGCAGTCCACGGTGCACGAATGCTAAAGATGAACGACGGGCCGGTATACGCGATGTGCCGCCCACCCGGGCACCATGCCTATTCCGACTTGATGACAGGCGTCTGTTATCTAAACAATGCGGCTATCGCAGCGAATGAATTGGTCGAGGGCTTTGGTAAGATTGCCATCCTCGACATTGACGTCCACCACGGCAACGGCATTCAGTCTATCTTCTGGCAACGCTCCGACGTCCTTTATTGCTCTGTCCATATCGACCCGTGCCTTGCCGCTCCGTTTTTCGCGGGCCACGCGGACGAGGTCGGCGCGGGCCCAGGTCTGGGATTGACTTTCAACCAGCCGTTGCCGCACGCGACAAGTGATCCTAAGTGGCTCGTTGCGATCGATGGCATGATAGCCCGCGCTCGGGATTTCAACCCGGGCGCCCTGGTGGTTGCGTTGGGCCTCGACGCTGCTGAGCGCGACCCGATGGACACTTTCAGGATAACAGAGGACGGCTTTCGCGAGGCCGGCCGTAAAATCTCGGCAGTGGGGCTCCCGACGCTGCTCGTTCAGGAAGGTGGCTATTTGAATCCGATGCTGGCGGGTTATCTCCGAGCGTTCCTGAGCGGGGTCGAAAGCGAGGAAGTCTTTCGTGGCTAAGAATTCACAGGAGCATTTCAATTATTCTCGCATCGAACTGCCCGCTGGCAGAGTGTGCAGTCAATTTACCGATCAATGGGTTGCCAGCCACCAAACGGGCTGGAGCCTCGGCCGAGATTCAGGTGAAAGCGATCATCCTAAGCTCGTTCAGACAGCTAGAGGGAACACAAATGTCGATAGCAGCGCCCTGCGCCGATCAAATCAATCCGTCATC
>NZ_RZSG01000496.1:0-4508 GCF_003997725.1 Mesorhizobium sp. M4A.F.Ca.ET.050.02.1.1 | reverse complement strand
CTCATCCAACGCCTTCGGCGTGTAGCAGTCGGGATTGTCGTCGCTGCCGGTCTGCAGCCGCGCATAGACGAAATCGCCGGTGACGTCGGCAATCCGAGGATATTTGGCATGGTCGGCATAGACGATCGCCGCCTTGTACTTGCGGGCCAGCGCCGCGAATTCCGGCACGATGAAACTGTCGTGCCGGACTTCCAGCGCGTGGCGCAGCGCGACGCCGTCCTGCTTCTCGGGGAGCAGCTTCAAGAAGGCTTCGAAATCGTCCGCATCGAACTTCTTCGTCGGCGCGAACTGCCACAGGATCGGGCCGAGCTTGTCGCCGAGCGCGGCAACGCCGGAGCCGAGGAAACGCATCATCGACTCGCCGGCTTCGCCCAGCACACGACGGTTGGTGACGAAGCGGTTGCCCTTCAGCGAATAGACGAAACCGTCAGGCGCCTCGTTCGCCCATTTGACGAAGGTCGGCTCCTTGAAGCTGGAATAGAAGGTGCCGTTGACCTCGATGCTCGGCACCTGCCGGCTGGCGTATTGGAGCTGCTTGGTCTTGGACAGCTTGTCAGGATAGAAAGACGTGTCCCACGGCTCGAACGTCCAGCCGCCCATGCCCGAGCGGATCGTTCCTTGGCTGGCCATTGTCATCCTCCCAGTTTCAAAAAGGCTATCAGGCGGCTTGGTCGACCGGCTTGACCATGTCGACCACAATCCATCCTGGCCGGTAGGGGTGGGCCCGGCGACCCGTTTCCCGGAAACCATAGGCCGCATAGAGCGCGATGTTCCGCTCCATCCGCGAATTGGTGTAGAGCCGCACCTCCGGCAGACCCCATGACTGTGTCTGCTCGTCGGCGAAATTGAGCAGCTTGATGCCGTGACCTCTGCCTTGGAAGGTAGGGGGGACCGCGACGCTGAAGATCATCACATGGTCGGCATGGCGCTCGAGCACGATCAGCCCGGCAAGTTCAGCGCCGCTTTCCAGCAGCCAGACTTCGCCGCGCTCGATGCGCGGCCCGTAGTCTTCCGTGACCGGCATCGGCGGCGCGCCGAGCAGAGCGGTATAGGGCGCATAGGCGGCCGTGGTTAGCGCGACGACGGCGGGGAGATCAGCCGCAAGCGCCTTTCTGAATGTCATTCAAACGCTCTCCAGGCACTGGCCATTTGCGCACTTACTCAGCCGCTTCGCGCTTGCCTCCGGGGCGCCGCTCCAGCAACTCCTTGAGGAATTGGCCGGTGTAGCTGCGCTTCTCGCGCACGATCGCTTCCGGCGTGCCGGAGGCGACCAGTTCGCCGCCGCCGTCGCCGCCTTCGGGGCCGAGGTCGAGCACCCAATCGGCGGTCTTGATGACTTCAAGATTGTGCTCGATCACCACCACCGTGTTGCCCTGGTCGACCAGCTCGTGCAGCACTTCGAGCAGCTTGGCGACGTCGTGGAAGTGCAGGCCGGTGGTCGGCTCGTCGAGGATGTAGAGCGTTTTGCCGGTCGCCTTGCGCGACAGTTCCTTGGCGAGTTTTATCCGCTGCGCCTCGCCGCCGGACAGCGTCGTCGCCTGCTGGCCGATATGGATGTAGCCGAGGCCGACCTGCTTCAGCGTCTCCAGCTTGTCGCGGACGCTGGGCACCGCAGCGAAGAAGTCGACGCCTTCCTCGACCGTCATGTCGAGCACGTCGGCGATCGACTTGCCCTTGAACAGCACGTCGAGCGTCTCGCGGTTGTAGCGCTTGCCGTGGCAAACGTCGCAGGTGACGTAGACGTCGGGCAGGAAGTGCATCTCGATCTTGATGACGCCGTCGCCCTGGCAGGCCTCGCAGCGGCCACCCTTGACGTTGAACGAGAAGCGGCCCGGCTGATAGCCGCGCGCCTTGGCTTCCGGCAGGCCCGCGAACCAGTCGCGAATCGGCGTGAAGGCGCCGGTATAGGTGGCGGGGTTGCTGCGCGGGGTCCGTCCAATAGGCGACTGGTCGATGTCGATGACCTTGTCGAGGAACTCCAGCCCCTCGATGCGGTCATGCTCGGCCGGATGTTCACGCGAGCCCATAATGCGGCGCGAGGCCGCCTTGAACAGCGTCTCGATCAGGAAGGTCGACTTGCCGCCGCCCGACACGCCGGTGACCGCGGTGAAGGTGCCGAGCGGGATTTCCGCCGTCACGTTCTTCAGATTGTTGCCGCGCGCGCCGACGACCTTGATGCGCCGGTTCTTCTTCGCTTCGCGGCGCACGGCCGGCGTCGCCACTTCGAGTTCGCCGGACAAATATTTGCCGGTGATCGAGGCCGGCGTCGCCATGATCTGCTGCGGCGAGCCCTGCGCGATGATCTCGCCGCCATGGATGCCGGCGGCCGGGCCGATATCGACGACATAGTCGGCATGCAGGATGGCGTCCTCATCATGCTCGACGACGATCACCGTGTTGCCGATGTCGCGCAGGTGCTTCAGCGTGTCGAGCAGGCGTGCATTGTCGCGCTGGTGGAGGCCGATCGACGGCTCGTCCAGCACATAGAGTACGCCGGTGAGGCCCGAGCCGATCTGCGACGCGAGCCGGATGCGCTGGCTCTCGCCGCCCGACAGCGTGCCGGAATTGCGCGAAAGCGTCAGATAGTCGAGGCCGACATCGTTGAGGAAGCGCAGCCGCTCGCGGATTTCCTTGAGCACCCGCACCGCAATCTCGTTCTGCTTGTCGTTGAGCTGCGCCGGCAATTCGGTGAACCACTGGTCGGCCTTGCGGATCGACTGCTCGGTGACCTCGCCGATGTGTTTTCCCGCGATCTTCACCGCCAGCGCCTCGGGCTTCAGCCGATAACCATTGCAGGCGGGGCAGGGGGTGGCCGACATGAAGCGCTCGATCTCCTCGCGCATCCAGGCGGATTCGGTCTCCTTCCAGCGCCGATCGAGATTGGGGATGACGCCCTCGAAGGTCTTGGTCGTCTTGTAAGAGCGCAGGCCGTCATCATACTGGAAGGTGATCTCGCGCTCGCCGGTGCCGTGCAGGATCGCCTCCCGCGCCTCGGCGGAAAGATCCTTGAACTTGTCGCCGAGCTTGAAGCCATAGGCCTTGCCCAGCGCTTCCAGCGTCTGCGCGTAATAGGGCGAGGTCGACTTCGCCCACGGGCTGACTGCGCCGTCGCGCAGTGAAAGGTTCTCGTCGGGCACGACCAGATTGGCATCGATGGCGCGCTGGCTGCCGAGACCGTCGCAGGTCGGGCAGGCGCCGAACGGATTGTTGAAGGAAAACAGCCGCGGTTCGATCTCCGGAATGGTGAAACCTGACACCGGACAGGCGAATTTTTCCGAGAACAGGATGCGCTCATGCGTCTCGTTCTTCGACTTGTTGACCGAATCCTCACCGGTCAGGCTGGCGTCGAGCGGCCTGTCGGCGAATTCGGCCACCGCTAGGCCCTCGGCGAGCTTAAGCGCCGTCTCCATGGAATCGGCAAGTCGCGTCGCCAGGTCGCCGCGCACGACAATGCGGTCGACGACCACATCGATATCGTGCTTGTACTTCTTGTCCAGCGCCGGCACGTCGGCAATCTCGTAGAAGACACCGTCGACCTTGACGCGCTGAAACCCTTTCTTCTGCAGCTCCAGGAGTTCCTTGCGATACTCGCCCTTGCGGCCGCGCACGATCGGCGCCAGCAGGAACAGGCGCGTGCCTTCCTCAAGCGCCAGCACGCGGTCGACCATTTGGCTGACCGTCTGGCTTTCGATCGGCAGGCCGGTGGCCGGCGAATAGGGAACGCCGACGCGCGCGAACAGAAGCCGCATGTAGTCGTAGATCTCGGTGACGGTGCCGACCGTCGAGCGCGGGTTCTTCGAAGTTGTCTTCTGCTCGATGGAGATGGCGGGAGACAGCCCGTCGATCTGGTCGACATCCGGCTTCTGCATCATCTCCAGGAATTGGCGGGCATAGGCCGAGAGGCTCTCGACATAGCGGCGCTGGCCCTCGGCATAGATCGTGTCGAAGGCGAGCGACGACTTGCCGGAGCCTGACAGGCCGGTCATGACGATCAGGCTGTCGCGCGGCAGATCGAGATCGACATTCTTCAGATTGTGTTCGCGCGCCCCGCGAATGGAAAGGTATTTATGGTCGGCCATCGCCGGTCGCCGCCTCAGGTCTGGAATTTGCTGGAGTGGCGGGGTTTCCCGGCCACCCCCTATGTAGGTATTTTTCCCGCCACGTCGAGAGACGCCACAACTCTCAACAGAAGCGTTTAACCGTCTTTCGCGCGGGCGGGCAAGCGGAAAGAACAAAGGCCGAACACGCTCCTGACAAAGCGGTGTGGAAATCCCGCCTCGACCTGACCTGGACGTAACCTCCCGGTGATCACATTTTCCGTTAATCGGCTTTTCAACGGTTGACGTCTCCGACTCACGGGAGCAGTGTCCGGGGGTCAACGGAGCCGGCTGTCTTTCGATGGCCTCGCCACCCAAAGGTGGCCTGCGAGACGCCGCAGGCTTTGCGATTTGCGCTTCGGACGACAATTGTCGCAACGGACCCAGGAGCGGAGCATGACGCCACCGGAC
>NZ_RZSG01000495.1:0-4565 GCF_003997725.1 Mesorhizobium sp. M4A.F.Ca.ET.050.02.1.1 | reverse complement strand
CATTGATCGTCACCCAAACGCCCGAATTCTCCGTCGACTGGCGCTTGAGGTAGGTGTAGTCGGTGTCGGTCCAGGCCAGCACCTTGGGTTGAAGATTGTCGAGGATGAACTCGCCAAGGCTGGTGCGCACGGTGAGCACCGCATGGCCGTCGCCGTTCGGCTGCCGCGCCACCGTCATCAGCAGGTCGCCGGCCGGCACGCCGATGTTCATCAGCGCGCGGCGCTTTTCCAGCGCGTAGTCCTCGCAGTCGCCAAAGCCGTTGTCGGGGTAGGACCAGACCTCTTCCTTGCCCCACATCTCCATGTCGGTGCGCGGCGTGATCCTGGTGTTGACGGAATTGTTGATGTTGACGATGGCCGCCCACAGCTTGCGGGTCAGTTCGATCGGCGCCTGCTTCGGCGTCCGTTCCTTGCATTCCTGCGGAAGCTTCTGGCAGAATTCGTAGTGGCCGACCGGCTGGGTAGTGCGACCGCCCGTGTGCATGAAAGCCGGTCCCGCATATGCCGTTGCCCAAGCGGAAAGCTGCATCGCCATTGCCATGAGCAACAGCTTGCCCCTCGTCTTCTTCATTGTTTTAGTCTCCCCGTTTGAGGAGACCATCTCATGACCGGATTTATTTGACGCAAAAACCCGAAGTAGACATTGAGTAAAACGCCAAGAGAATAAGCATAAAATTTGAATTAGTTTGAACTAAAATTCTTACGGCCCTTCGTCGGCCAGGATCTGACGAGCCGACCGTGTCATGCGCAGGGGCAATTCCGGTCGTGTGGGGCGCGAAAAAACAAAACCGGCCGCGATGGGCCGGTTCAGCTGCTGGTCTCGCGGGCCCGTTGCTCAGGCGCGCGGCGTGTTGAACTCGGAATCCAGGGTTTCCGGCCGCTGGATGACGGCGAATTCGACAGCGACACCATCCTCGAAATGACGCACCACCTGGCCGCGCATCGTGCCCAGCATGATCTGCACGCCGATCGCCGGCTTGACGTCGATCTCGACCGCGGCGCCCGAGAGCGACAGGTCGATGATGCGACACTGGTACTGGCGCCCGTCGGTGAGCTGGAGCACGCTCATCGGATTGCGCGGCGCGACGCGTTCGTGGCGGCGGTCTTCCGGCAGGTCGAGCTCGTGCTTGTTGGCAAGCCAGGTCAGCTGCGCGGCAAGCTTGTCCTTCTTGCGGTCCGAGGCGATGACGGTCATGGCGAAGCCGTCCTGCGAGGTGCGGGTCACCACACCCTCGACGCGGCCGATGTGATCGATATAGGCGATGACCTTCTCACCCGGCATGCCGACGCGCTCGGTTCGAAGTGCGACGTTGCCCGGCGACATGTCGATCACCTGGCACGGGTGCTCGGTGCGGTCCTCCAGCATGAAGCGCCCGTAGATCTTGACGCGGACGCGCTGAAAATTACGCCTTTCGGCGCGGGACGGCGCAAAGTCGACCGCCGTTGACCTCATGACTGCCTACACCCCGTTGGCATTCCCCGCGTCAATGCGAGGAATTTCACCGGGAAAACTACAACAATGGAGGTTAACAAAGGGGAAAAGTGGACCCCCTTCGCAGTCGATCCGAATGCTGGAGGTGGCTACTCGCCGCGCCCGCCCTCGAACACCACCAGATGGCGGATGCGACGCGCGCGGCCGAGTGCCGGAAACGTTTCTGGCGGATCGAACTCTGAAGGCACAAGCGAGGGAACATTGATGGCAGGCCGGTTCTTCAGGAACATCGGCTCCTTGTCCGGATCGACGACGCGGATCGAATCGATCAGCGCGTCGGTGATCGGGTCGGCACCCAGCCAGAATGGTCTTTCGGCGGCGCTGATGACACCCAGGCAGCGCGGATTCTCGACGCCGCCGTCGAGCGGCAGGGCAAGCAGTTCGAACTTGTTGGATCGGCCGTTTCCACTGAAGCCCTCATAGGTGATCAGCACCACGGATTTCTGCTCGAAAACGCCGTGGACCAGCCGCGAGACAAGCCGCTGGTCCTTCTCGCGCCACAGCGAGGGGAAGGAGAACCCCTTCAGTTCGCGACCATAGGAGGCGCAAAGCCTGGTGCCGGCCAGCCGGAACACGGCCTCGCCGCGCGTATCCCTTTCCAGGATGAATGTGTCGGCCAAAAGCGACTTGATGTCGGCGGGCTCCACTTCCGAACGCTTCGGGGCGGGGCGCCCATCACGCAGCTGGTTCCAATATTGGAACAGCGTGATCGATCCGTTCTGGTTCATTGTGTGCTCTTTCGCGCAAACTGTCTTTTCATGTCCCATCGGCGAACAGACAGGGCGCCCTCCGATGACCTACATGCGTTGCGGAGCAGGATGCGTGCCAGCATCGTTAACACTTGTTCACGGGTCGGGGACGTTAAGGTTAACAAGTCGTTTACGTTGCGGCCGAGCCCCGCCTGTGGCACACCAAAACCACTCCAGAAGCGGTCGTTTCGCGACGATCGGCAGCACTTCGGTCAAGAGTTTCGGGGAGCAGGGGCTCGACCGGCCGTTCAAGGGGGAACCTTGGACGGCTTCTTTTTTGATTCGCGCATGCAGCGATTCGCGGCCTCTCGACAGGCGACAGCGTGATCCCGTTAACCGAAGCGCGTTCGTGCCGGAACGTTGCAGCAAGCTGGCGTGGCGACCTGAACCGGTCATTGCGTACTGCCCCTGTCCGCGGGTCTCTTCGTCTAGGCCCTCCTGCAAGGGCGGCGCGCATCTGGTCTCCACGGCGGCAGCAACATTTGCCAACGACGCGCTTCGAAAGAGAATAATCTGCGTTCCGGGCGGTTCCGCCGCCGCTGTACCTTTCGCGAATTCGCTCATCGAGGCGCGACGGCGGCGATCCCGCGGTCCGGAGACGTGCCTTGTCGGCGTTACTCCTGGGGAATTCTCATGAAGACTTCTATTCTCGGATTATTTACTGCCGGCCTGCTTGCCTGCGCCGTACCGGTTGGGGCGGCACACGCCGCCGGGGTCGCCGATGCTCCAGCGCCCTTCGACAAGGGCGGCGTGAAGGTGGCGCTCGTCACCTTCATCTCGGCCGGCGATTTCTTCCAGGCCTATCAGGCCGGTGCGGCGAAACAGGCGAAAGCGCTCGACATCGACCTGCAGATCTTTTCCGGCCGGCAGGATGCGGCCGCGCAACGCGACCAGATCGAGCAGGCGATCAATCTCGGCGTCCAGGCCATCATCATCGACCACGGCCAGCCCGAAGCGCTGAAGGACGTTGCACAGAAGGCGCTCGATGCCGGCATCAAGGTCGTCGCCTTCGACGTCAATCTCGACAATCCGAAGATCCCGCAGGTCGAACAATCCGACCACGAGCTCGCCAAGGCAGCGCTCGGCCAGGCGCTCAAGGACAATGGCGCATCGTTCCAGGCGGGCTATGTCTATGTAGCGGGTTTCGCGCCGCTCGATCGTCGCAACGAAATCTGGGACGAGGTCAAGAAGGCCAATCCAGGCATTGTCGAGAAGGCGCGCTGGGGCACGGTCAACGACACGACCGCGGTGTCGACCGCCGATCAGACCAAGGCGGCGTTCCAGGCCAATCCCGATATCAGCGTTGTCTTCGCCCCCTATGACGAGTTCGCGCGCGGGGTGAAGCTCGCCACCGACGAACTCGGCATTTCGAGCAAGGTGAAGATCTATTCGGCCGACGTGTCCACCGCCGATATCACCGAGATCACCGCGGAAGGAAGCCCGTGGATGGCCACGGCAGCCACCAATCCGGCCGTCGTCGGCGCGGTTTCGGTGCGGGCCGCGGCCAAGCTGATCGCCGGCGAGGATCCGGGCCACAACATCGTCGTCAAGCCGGTGCTGCTGACCCAGGAAGAACTGCGCAAGAACGGCATCAAGACGGTCGAGGACCTCGACGCCAAGCTTCCGGCCTTTGGCCAGAGCGACGCGGCCGCCGCCAGCTGGATCCCATCCAACTGATCTCTTCTCCCTCGCCTCGGGGGAGAAAAGAAATTGCCTGAAAGCTTGGCTCCCCTTTATTCGCCTGAGCGGTTCACTGTTTCACGGAACCAGTGAACCGCTCTATCTCTTTGTTTTGACGCAATTCCGGACGGAAAACCGTTTCACACTTTTCCTGGAATTGCCCTAACCTAACCGCCGCTGATTGCCGTCAGGATAAAAACCTCGGTGCCGGGCGCGAGCCTGGTTTCAAGGGTCGCTCTCTCGCCATCGACGAAGACGTTCATATGGCGGCGGATCGCTGGGCGGGAATCGCAGATTCGGTCGCGCATGCCGGGCCAGCGCGCGTCCAGCCCGTCGATCATTTCCTTCGTGGTCGAGGCCGGCAGTTCGACCCGGCGCGGCGCGCCAGGAAACAGGTCGATGAGCACGCCCGGGAGCCGCGCGACGACAAGGGGCACACTGTCGGCGGTGGCGTTCGACATTTGCGTTACTAGCCCACCACCATCGCCTCGACGGACAGGATCGCGGGCAGATGCTGAGCGATCTCCGACCAGTTTTCGCCTTCGTTGGCACTGGCGAAAAGCGAGCCGCCGCTGGTGCCGAAATAGACGCCGGCCGGCTCGAGGCTGTCGGTCGCCATAGCTTGCCGCAACACGCCTGCGTAG
>NZ_RZSG01000494.1:0-4567 GCF_003997725.1 Mesorhizobium sp. M4A.F.Ca.ET.050.02.1.1 | reverse complement strand
AGACCGAGCGGATCCAGTTCTTGGTGAGCTCGCGTTTGACGACGTGCTCCATCTCCGTTGCACCCAGGCGCTCGATGAAAACTTCGCCGGGCCGGTTGATGGCGATTTCCGAAACCGATTCTTCCTCCATATAGGGCCAGATCGGCTCCAGTTCGGCGCGCAGCACCGGTGCGCGCGCCCAGGGGTTCGACGCAGGCTGTACATTCATCTCACCGGAGTCCCGTAGCTTGGGTCATAGGGCTCAGCCTCAGCCTTCGGCGTCATGAAGAGCAGCGTCGGATCGAGCGCTCTTGCCGGCTTTCCGCCGCGCTTCAGTCGCGCCAGTTCCTCTTCTACCGGATCCGCATAGAGCTCGGAGAAATCCAGATCCCGGCGCACGAAGACGATGATCGGCGTGCCCTGGTCAACGTAGATGGTCGGCGGGATGTTTTGTGTGTCGCGGAACGCCTCTTGCGCCAGCTGCTGCAGCGCCGTCGAGGATTTTTCGAAGGCGATGCCGCGGGCGTCGCGTTGCGAACCGGAGCCGCCATAGGTGGTGGTGACCGTCTGTCCCGTAACGGGGTCAGTAGTTGTCACCTGCCGCTGCTGGCTGTCGCTGCCATTGTTGGCAAGGGAGGACAGGTACTCCGAAACGCCGCCAACGACCGAAAGCATGATCGCATTGCCGTAGCGTTCGAGCCAATGCGTATCGACGCGGCCGCCGAGACCGCCCCGTCCGAGACGGTCGGCGCCAGGCGAGGCAATGTCGACCGATACGCCGTCGGAACGTATGACGCGATTCCAGACGATGAACACACGCTTTTGCCCGCGCGCGATCCCGGAACGATACTCGCCGGTGAGCCGAGAGCCTTTTGGAATCAGAATGCGGCGGCCGTCGAGCGAATAGACGTCCTCGCGCGCCACCGCGCGAACCATGCCGGGCAGATCGGTGTTGATGGCGGTTTCCAGAAATCCGCGGATCATCGTGCCTTCGGGGATCAGCGCATCGGTGCGACGGAAAACCCGCGCCTTCGCCGTCGCGTTCGAATGGGTTTCCGATTGCGCGAGGAAGGCTTTGTTCGGATCGTTGTCGGCGCCCGGCACTGGAACAAGCTGACCGTCGGCGGCGATCTGTGCCTGGGCCGGCTGATCGTGCGCGGCGGCCGGGTTTGCTTGCTCGCTGGTAATCATCTGGTTCGACCGCAGGCGCTCCCACATTGCCTTTTGCCGCTCAGCCTCCTCCGCCTTCCGGCGCGCCTCCTCGTCGGCCGCTTGCTTGCGGCGGGCCTCCTCTTCTTCGGCTTTGCGGCGCGCCTGCTCGGCCGCCAGTTGGGCTTCGATCGCGCGCCGCTGCGCATCGAGATCGGCGCCCTGCTCAACCGTCTGGTCGACATTGTCGGCCTGTTGCTTGCTGGCTTCCCCTTCCGCGGGCGGCGGAACGACGATCTGGTCGACAGTCTTGTCGGCCGCTTGTGGCGTCTCGGCCAGCGCCGGCGGGTGAAATTCAGGTGGGTTGAAATTGTCGCTCGCGTCCGAGGCGGCATCGCGAGAACGCGGCTCGCGGGGCCAATTGATCCAGATCAGCGCGATCGCAACAATCAGCGCTGCGGCGACCATGGCGGCTTTTCTGCCCACGCCGGCATAGCGCCTGGCGACGGTCGGCCCGCCATCGAGCTCGTTATAGTCGATGTTGCTCATTTATCGTCCCCTCGCGGTCGGGGAAGTGAAGGGGTCGGGCCTCGCGAGCTTCTTCGGCCCGTAGACGGCGGAGACGGGATCCGCCTTGGACGGCCGGGCTCGATTGTAGAGGCAGAGCGTTTTGCCGTCGGCTCTCAGCGTAAATTGCCGGCCGATCTTATCAACGATCGTGTATTTTCCCTGGGTGCGCTGATTGACCAGCGATTCCTGACCTTTTTCGTCGACCAGGAAGATGGCCGGAATGTCGCCGGTGAACTCCAGGAACATCTTGGTGCCGTCGTCGAAAGCAACGCGCGGCTTCAGGCCATCATCGCCGGCATAGACGTAATTGTAGTTGAGATCGGCATAGTTGAGGTTCTTGAGGTCAGGATCGGCAGCACTTTGCTGGGCCTGGGAAAGCAGTCGCGCGTTTTGATCCTCATCCGCATACTTGAACCGGACCTGGAAGGATGCACGATCGCGATCGCTGTCGGTGGCTTTGAGCAACAGCGAATAGACGCGCCGGTCGGTGATGACGTTGACGTTCGTCCAGGCGTCCCGTTCGAGCGGCTTGATGAAAAGAAACCGCGAGCCGCGTTTCGGCACGATCGACCAGCCTTTGGTGTCGCCGGCCGAAACGGTTTCGATGACTTCCGACGGGCTGAGCTCAATCATCGTGGAGACGCCGAGCGCGGCGTTGACCGTGGTCACATTGTCGTTGTCGAAGGGCACGTATCGGATACGATAATCCCGGGCGGCAGCTGAGCTGGCCGAGCCAAGCAAAATCAGCAGGGAGAGAGCAGCCCTAAGATGGATCTTCATTGCGCGCTCCCTGCCGTCGGCGCGGACTCCTGATCGCGACGGTATTCGATCACCTGGAAGCCAAGCGGATTGTCGAAACGCCATTCGTTTTTGATCGGCGTCGTCGTGTAACGGAATTTCACCACGGCCACCCAATTGTCGGTCGTGGAAGAATTCTCGCGACGCGTCGTGGTCGAAAACCGCACCGACGCCGTCGTGCTGTTGAGCAGCGACACCGACTTGACGTCGACGGAAATGGTGACGTTGCGCCCGTAGATCTTGTCGAGCGACTGCGCGTTGGACGGCGTGTAAGCCCAAGTCAAATCCCTGGACGCCGTTCCCGTCGAATAAAGCTGCGCCAGATCGTAGTTCTGCTTGATCTCGCGGGAGTCATAGGTTTCGCGGGCGCGAATATAGCGAACGAGATTGGCGGCCGTGACCGCCTCATTCTGCGACAGATCGCCGGGTTTCAGCGCGCGCGCAACTTCGAGATATCCGGTCGTCTTGTCGACCTCGATGACATAGGGCTCGAATTGCTTGAGCGGAAGGATGAGCACGAGCGTCAGCAATGACAGGCCCGCAACCACACTCGCGACGCCGCTGACAAGCCACGCCAGCGTGCGCGAACGTCTGAGAGACCGGTGTGTGTCGTCCTCCCATGTTGCGCCGGCCTTGTAGTAGCGCTGGTCAACGAGTTTGCCGGTCTCGGCGGGGATGCTTGCCTGCATTTTTGTCACTTTACTTTAGCCTCACGTCCAAGCTCCCACTGCGGCTTCAAGCAGCACTTCTCAGGCGGATATTTGCGCTTCTAGGCCAACGGCCTCGCGTTATCGCGCGCCGCTTGCTGAATGGATGATCGCGCCGCCTCGCTGGTGCGGGATGATCTCAGCCGCTGCCACCGGTTGGCGACAAACCGCGTGCTACGCGCGACATTGCCGGGCACATTGCCATAGGAGCGGTATGCGCCGACGGTGCTTAGATACCCGCCACCGTTCAGGATCGAGGCGATCGCCGGGATTTGCATCAGCACATAGATGCCGATGATCGTGACCAGGACGAGCGGCAGCACCATGGACATCTTGTTGTCGACGCTGGCGCCTCCCGAGGTGGCCGTGTTCAAGGCAAGATTGACCAGCGAAAAATAAAAGCCCAGGAAGCCGTAGATGAGGATTTGCTGGATGATCAGATAGGTGGTGAGCGAAATGAATCCCTCGCTCATCCGCGTCGACCAGCGGTAGAGCCAAAGCACAATCCAGACCGGCGCCAGCGCCAAAGTGATGAAAAGCATGATCTTGGCCGCGATAATTGCCGCAATGGCAAGCGCCGAAAAGATGATGGCGGCCAGAAGGACGATGGTGGAAAGCAGCGCGCCGAATATGTCGTAAAACGTGCCGCTGTAAACCTGATTGGCAACGTCCTGGGCGCCGCGGTAGAGATTGTCGATCAGGGCCGGGATCGCATCTTGATCCGAGAGCTGGTTGCCGGTGGCGCGCGAGACGGCCCCGACGATGATCTTGCCGATTCCGCTCGGCACCGCCTGCACGAGCTTGTAGATCGTCTCGGAGAATGTGCCCCAGCCAGTCAGCAGCAGATAGATGACCACCGCGCGACCGAGCCGGTATGCCGACTCGATCGGAGAGATCGCCTCCCGGCCGCTGAGGATCGAGTATCCCCACCAGATGATATAGACGGTGAGCATGAGCGCGTAGACATTCCCCAGCGCATAGCCGAGCTGCATGTAGACGCTGGAGACAAAGCCCCGTCCGACGTCATCGATGCCTCCCAGAATGCTTGTCGCCAGCCCGTTCATCCAGCCTCGACAACACGATCGAAAGGCGGCGCGTTGACCGGCTTCAGGGGTCCGCAGCTCGTATCGCCAGCATAGGCCAACGGCGCGCACGGAGCCTTGAGCTCGCGACCTGGCCCGGCGCAGCCGCCTAGCGCGACGCTAGCGACCGCGACGGCCACGCCGACCCGCCGCCACCAGGCTGGCATCCATTCCGCTCGCACGGTCAAAGGTCAGTTCCCGCTGGTGCCAAAATTCTGGAACGGATTGACTTGCGCCGGCGTCATCAGCTTTTGCACCTGGCTTTGCCGCAACAGCCGGGTC
>NZ_RZSG01000493.1:0-4575 GCF_003997725.1 Mesorhizobium sp. M4A.F.Ca.ET.050.02.1.1 | reverse complement strand
GGTGATCTCCAAGGGTGCGGCCGGCTCCTTGCAGATGGAAAACCGCCACAAGACGATGAATGCCGGTAAATATGATTTCGGTTTCGCTGTCGACTGGATGCGCAAGGATCTCGGCATTTGCCTGGCGGAGGCCGACCGCAACGGCGCCAAGCTGCCGGTGACGGCGCTCGTCGACCAATTCTACAAGGATGTGCAGGCGATGGGCGGTCGGCGCTGGGACACCTCTTCCCTGCTGGCTCGTCTGGAGAAATAGGGGCGCCATGGCCGAGCTTTCGCCCCAATCGAGCGCCGACGAAATCGTCGCTTATCTGCGCTCGATCGGCTCGGAGGAAAATCGCCGCGGCATGTTGCGCTACGGCATCAAGATCGAGCGCGCGCTGGGTATTCCGCACGGCGTGCAGCGGCAGATCGCCAAGAAGATCAAGCGCAACCATGAACGTGCCTTCGAACTCTGGCAGACCGGTATCATGGAAGCGCAGTTCATCGCTTCCGTCACCGCCGACCCGAAGCGGTTTTCCGCTGCGGATGCAAGGCAATGGGCGGCGTCCTTCGATTCCTGGGATATCGTCGACGGCGTCTCCGACCTGTTCGTCGACACGGACGCCTGGAAGGAACTGATCGAAGAGTTCGCGGCCGACGAGCGGGAGTTCGTTCGACGCACGGCCTTTGCCATGATGGCCTGGTCTGTCGTCCACCGGAAGCAAGAGCCGGTCGCGACCTTCCTCGGCTTCCTGCCAATCATCGAGGCGCATGCCGCCGACAGCCGCAATTTCGTGAGGAAGGCTGTGAACTGGGCGCTTCGTTCGATCGGCAAGCGTTCGGTGGAAATGCACGGCGCTGCCCTTGCCGTGGCCGAACGCCTGGCGCAGTCGACCGACAAGACGGCGCGCTGGATTGGCAAGGACGCAGTGAAGGAACTGACCAATGCCAAGACGATCGAGCGGATCGCCGCCAGGAAAGGCTGACGGCGCCGAAATCCGCTTCGCGGAGGTGACGCGCTCGACCCGCGCGGATTTCGAGGAACTTTTCGAACAGCCGGGCGCGCCGAAATATTGCTGGTGCATGGCCTGGCGCCATTCCAGCCGCGAGCACGCCCGGAACGCCGAGAAGAAGCGCATGATGATGGGGCTGATCGAGGCCGGGACGCCCGTTGGCATCGTCGCTGAAGTCGACGGCAAGCCGGTCGGCTGGTGCTCGGTCGCGCCGCGCGAGACCTATCGCAGGCTCTCAAAGCTTCAGGACGACAGCGAAACGGGCGTCTGGTCGATCGTCTGCTTCTATGTGCCGAGGGCCCTGCGCGGCGGCGGGCTCGCGGCGGCACTGCTCGACGCGGCGATTGACCATGCCTTTGACAGGGGCGCGCGCGTGATCGAGGCCTATCCGGTCGACCAGGCAGCGCCAAGCTACCGCTTCATGGGTTTTCGCGACATGTTCCTGGTGCGAGGCTTCCACGAGATCGGCACCGCGGGCTCGCGCCGGCATGTGATGCGGCTCGAGCGTTGACGCCGTGGACGGCGGCGTCTTTACTCAGGTGCAAAGGAAGCAGCCAATGAGCAAGCATCTCAAATCAACCATCGCGCTCTCCGCTGCTTTGCTTGTATCCATTGCCGCCGATGCATCGGCCGAGACCGCGCATATCTTCTGGAAGGACCTGCGGCCGGCGACGCAGGCGATCGCCGAAGACGCCAACCTGCCGATGATCGCGGCAAAACTGCCGGACCACGGCGAGACGCTGTCCATCAATCTCCAGGACAAGACGATTCGATTAGCCGGCTATGCATTGCCTGTCGATCGCGAGGGCGACCTCGTCTACCAGTTCCTGCTGGTGCCGTGGACGGGCGCCTGCAGCCATATGCCGACGCCGCCGCCCAACCAGATCGTTTTGGTCACGCCGGCCCATCCCTACAGGATGTCTGAGGCCTATGAGCCAGTCTCCGTCACCGGCGTGCTGAAACCTGGAATGGAGAAAAGCCAGCTCTTCATCCTCGACGGCGTCTCGATCATCCAGTCGGGCTACACGGTGCCCAAGGCCGACGTGGCAAGTGTCGACAATGTACCGGACGCAGTCACCTTGCCGATCAACTCGCCCTGGAGTTTTCTCAACAAAAAGAAGAACTAGGCGTGCGTATGACCTTTCCGGAGGAAGGCCACGCGTGAGCAGCTCAAGCCGCGTTGGCGCCGGCTTCCTTGTCCAGCACCATGTAATCCAGCGGGATCTCGGTCGTATACTTGATCTGCTCCATGGCGAAGGACGACGAGACGTCGCGGATCTCGATCTTGGCGATCAGCCGCTTGTAGAAGGCGTCGTAGGCGGCAATGTCGGGCACCACGACGCGCAGCAGATAGTCGACGTCGCCGCTCATGCGGTAGAACTCGACCACTTCCGGAAATTCCTGGATGACTTCGGAGAAGCGCCGCAGCCATTCATGGCTGTGCGAATTGGTGCGGATCGACACGAAGACGGTGACGCGCACATTGACCTTCTCATGGTCGAGGATCGCGACGCGCCGCTTGATGACGCCCTCCTCCTCGAGCTTCTGGATGCGCCGCCAGCACGGCGTGGTCGACAGGCCGACTTTCTTGGCGACATCGGCGACCGCTAATGTCGCGTCCTCCTGCAGGAGGCGTAGAATTTTTCGGTCAAGCCGGTCCATCGGATACTCCCAGGGTGCATGTCGCCCAATTTGTGTGGCGTGCGCTTTGAGGAATGATTTGGCTATGATCCCTTTTATTCCGGCCTTTCACAAGAAAGAAATTCTGCCAAGCGCGAGAAAAACGGGTGATTTCTTGCTTCATGCCTAACCAAGGCGATAGCGGATTTCCGCCCTCAGGAAGGGCAGCAAATCCATTTCAAACCATGGATTCTTCTTCAGCCAGCCGGTGTTGCGCCACGACGGATGCGGCAGCGGCAGCACTCTCGGGCGGGCGGGCGCCTCCCATATCGCGCGCCAGTTCCTGACGGTTTCCGTCAACGATGACTGACGCGCGGCACCCATGTGCCAGGACTGCGCGTACATGCCGATCGTCAGCACCAGATCGATCTGCGGCATCAGCGCCATCAGTTCGGCGCGCCAGGCTGGCGCGCATTCGCGACGCGGCGGCAGGTCGGCGCCCTTCGCATCCTGGCCGGGGAAGCAAAAACCCATCGGCACGATGGCGAATTTTTCGGTGTCGTAGAATTCCTCGCTGGTTACACTCAGCCAGCTACGCAGCCGATCGCCGGAGGCATCGGTGAACGGCATGCCCGAGAGGTGGACCTTGCTGCCCGGCGCCTGGCTTGCAAGCAGGATACGCGCCGTCGACGACGGGCGTAGCACCGGGCGCGGCTCATGCGGCAAAGGCCGGCCGAGCGGCCTCTCCACGCAGATGCGGCAGGCGCGTACCCTGGCCGTCAGTCTCTCCAGCGCTTCGCTCATCCCGGGCTCAGGCGGCCGCACTCGGTCGGCTGGAGATCGCCGCATGCCAGCGCAGCACATTGGTGCATTCCTCCGGCACCCTGATGCGTGCCGGCTTCATGAAATCGATGGCGATCAACCCGGTGATGTCGGCGATCGAATAGGCATCACCGGCGGCGAACTCTCGGCCCGCCAATTCGTCGTCGAGCAGCTTCAGAAATTCGACCGCCTTGGGTTTGTTGGCCTCGCCCCATTCGGGTATTTGGGGGATTTCCCATTCTTTCATCGCGGGATGGGTGTGACGAAAAGCCTGCGCGACGCAGCTGAGGAGGTTCAGCTCCATGCGTCTTTGCCACATCTCGACCCTCGCCTTGCCGAGCGCGCCTTGCCCGAACAGAGGCGGCTCCGGATACAGCTCCTCGAAATAGCGGCAGATGGCGACGGATTCGGTGATGATGGTGCCGTCGTCGAGCTCGATCACCGGCAGGCGCTGCAGCGGGTTGCGCGAGCTGACGGCCTGCGTCTTATGCTCCAGCGCGCCCATGTCGATAGGCACTAGCGGCACCTCGATCCCTTTTTCGGCGAGGAAAACCCGCACCCTGCGCGGATTGGGCGCACGGCCACCGTCGAACAGCTTCATTCTCATCCTCCCAATCCTGCTCGCTCCCTTTACCGGAAGCTGAAAAACGCGCGCAAGGCATCGCCGATCGACGCCAGCGTGCCGTGCTTCCTTTCGACCAGCCCGTGGCCGTGGGTATCGCGCCAGTCCTGCGGTTCGTCGAACGTGCCAGCCCAGATGCCGGCCTTGCCGACGCGGGCGCCGGCCTCTTCGGTCTCGAAATCGCCATAGGCGACGGCCCAGCCAGCCTCGACCTGGGCGCGATTGAGGTCGATGCCGCTTGCCTTGCAGTATCCAAGCAGCCGGCCGTAGCGGTCGTGCTGCCAGCCACTGCAGGAGACGGGACGGCCGGCGATCAGCCTGACCAGCGATTGCCTCGCGAGCCTGCCGCAGGGATAGTCGGCGCCATCCTTGCGGCAGGTCTGCTGATATTCCGGCGCGTCGATGCCGCGCATGCGGATGCGCTCGGCGCCAAGCGTGATCGAATCGCCGTCATTGACGATGGCCGCGCCCTCGGCCTTGCGCGTCTCGAAGCGGTCGAGGCGCGCAAGGCCGAGGGCG
>NZ_RZSG01000492.1:0-4576 GCF_003997725.1 Mesorhizobium sp. M4A.F.Ca.ET.050.02.1.1 | reverse complement strand
GAGACAGATGACGCACCATGCAGGGAGGGTCCCTTCGATTGTCGTGAAGTTGCGCGGCGCCGAGGACATCATGCAGGAAACGGAACTGAAGTTCGAGCTGTCGCGGTCGGGTGCGGGATCGCTCCTCAAGAAGAATCCGTTCGGGTCCTCGCCCACAATTCTTCAGCAAAAATCCATCTATTTCGATACGCTCGGATGGGACCTGTCCAAGCGCGGTCTATCGCTTCGCATCCGGCAATCGGGTGATAAAAGGATCCAAACCCTCAAAGCCGGCGATGGCACCGCCGCCGGATCGTTCACGCGCGAGGAATGGGAGCGCCCGGTCGACGGCGATACACCGATACTTGACGATCCGCAGATCAGAGACCTGCTTGCAGAGGATGGCGCAAAGCTGGCGCCCTTGTTCGAGGTTCATGTCAAACGGCATTCTTGGAATGTGTCGGATGGCGACGCCACGATCGAGGTTGCCCTGGATCTTGGCAAGGTCGTCGCAGCCGGTCGCGAGGCACCGCTCTGCGAGATCGAGTTGGAGAAGAAGGCGGGCTCGCCGGCAGCTCTGTTTGCGCTCGCTCGGAAAATTGACCTGGTCACGCCGGCGCATCTCGGGGTGCTAAGCAAAGCTGAACGAGGCTATCGTCTGCTTGGCCCTGCACCGGGTGCTGTGAAATCAGCTGCGACCCCGCTCACGTCCGAGATGAGCGTGGCAATGGCTTTCGCGCGCATCGCAGCGGCCTGTCTCAAACAGTTCCGTCTCAATGAGATGGCGCTGGGATGGTCTCGCGATGCCGACTCCCTGCACCAGGCTCGCGTGTCGCTGCGACGGCTGCGCTCCCTATGCTCGATCTGCAAGTCGCTATTCGACGACAGCCGTTTCGACTACATGCGAGGAGAATTGAAATGGCTCGCAGCGGAACTTGGCGATGCACGCAATATCGACGTGATGATCGATCACGCTTCCAGCAGGATTCTTGCAAGCCGTCTTCAGGAAGTGCGCGACGACGCCTATGCGGCGGTCGCAGCATCGTTCTCTTCAATTCGCGCCCGCTCCTTGATGATCGATGTCACCGAGTGGATTTCCATCAAGGACTGGCGAACCCAATCGGATGAAATGTTGTCCGAACAGTCGTCGAAGGATTTCGCCTCGGATGTATTTGATCTTTGGAAGAAGGTGGCGAAGGGCGGCAACAATCTTATCGACGCCGATGACGAGACCCGCCATAAAGTACGGATCGCCGCAAAGAAACTGCGCTACGCGGCCGAGTTCTTCGAGCCGCTCTACAACGGCAAGGCCGAGGCCAAACGCCATCGACGGTTCATCGAGGCGATGAAGGGCCTGCAGGATCATCTCGGCAGCCTCAACGATATTGCCACCGCCCCCGATATGCTGGCAGCGCTGGAGCTTTCGGACGTAACTGGTGCGGACGATCTCTTCAGCGGCGAGGACAAGTCCAAGCTTCTCAAGGACGCCGCGGAAGCACACGACACCTTTGTCAAGACCAGGCGCTTCTGGCGTTGAGGCAGCATGCGGAGGGAGCGACGAAGCTCCAATGCCCACTTCCGGTGTCACCGCGCTCGCCGGCCTAGCCATCGCCATGGGCTGGCCGGTGCGGAGCTGTTCTATGGCTGCCCGAGAGGCTGCGCCTCGCCCGCCTCGCATTCCGGCAGTCGCACAGGTTTGGCGAGTTTCGCCAGCGCCTCGGGCTTGGCGCAAGCCGGAAAACCGGCGAGCGGCATCGTTTCAATAAACCGGCTGCGCTCACTAGTGCTCAAGCCGACTTCATTGATCATGCTCTCGACGGTCAGGTCGGGGTACTGCTTGAGAGTTTCCCTAACCGCGGCATTCGCCTCATCCATCCGACCCAGAGCCGCAAGGGAGCCGCCAAACACCACCCACCTCCAATGGTCGTAGTTGTCAGGTGTCATGCGCTCCAGCATCTTCAAGGCGTCCTCATACCGGCCGGCCATAAAATAGGCAGGGCCGAAGAAGTTGGACGTCCACATCGGATAGTTCGGGTCGAGCCGCATTACCTGGTCGACCATCTGAGCGCCGCGTTCGGGTTCACCGAAGCGTGCCGCATAGCCGGTATAGAACGTCAGGATTTCGGACGAACCGGGAGCAAGACGAAGGGCCGTATCCAGTTCGGCCTTGGCGCGGGCGTTGTCGCCCTTGTGGCTGAGACTCGTCCCAAACACGGCGTGTGCCTCAGCGTCGCCTGGATCGAGCCGCACCGCGTGTTCGGCCACATCGGCAGCCGCCTTGATCTCGCTCTCGGGATTGATACCGAAGCCAGCCAATATGCCATGCGCATGGTAAAGTTCTACCCAGGCGCGAGCCAGCCCGGGGTCCAGCTCAATGGCGCGGTTGAGAAGCGCGATTGCCTCCTGCTCATCGGCTACGGTGATCTCTTCAATCTTCTCGGTCCCGAGCAGATAATAGTCGTAAGCATTTAGGTTTTCAGGTCGTTTGCGTTTGGCCGCGGCCCGCCCGGCCGTCTGAATCAACCCTACGCCACCGCCCAGCCGGTTGGAGACTTGCTCTGCGATCTCGGTCTGGACGGCGAACACGTCCTCAGCGGGCCGGTCCCAACGATCCGACCAAAGGTGGTTGCCGGTTAGTGCATCGATCAACTGTGCGGTGACCCGCACCCGCCCATCTTGCCGCTGGATGGAGCCTTCCAGTACGAAGCCGACATGGAGCGCACGCGCGACCTGGCGGGCATCCACCGGCTTGCCCTTGTAAACTTCCGTCGAATTCCGGGCTACGACGTCAAGTTCGGGAAACCGCGCGAGGTCGGTGATGATATCCTCAGTCAAGCCATCGGCCAAACGCCCGCTGGCCTCGTCGCCATAATTATTGAAAGGCAGCACCGCGACCGACGGCTTGGCCCCCAGTAACGCGGGCTGAAAGAACCACCAGGTCCCCACACCCACCAAAGCCAGCACCACGATCGCCGCCGCAGCCGTCCTGGTCCAGTGCGGCATCGCCTGGCGTAAGGTCCGGCGCAGCCGCTTGCCATCGAGCCTCACCCGGTACATCCGCACGGGGCGGTTGATATTCTTGACGTGCTGCTCGCCGACGAAATCGAGTGGCCAATCAAGCTTGCCCTGCAAATGGTCGTAGGCCGTACCTGACACCATCACCCCGCCCGGCTCGGCAAGCTGCTCTATGCGAGCGGCGATATTGACGCCGTCGCCATACACATCGCCATCCACCAGCGCCACATCGCCAAGATTTATCCCGATGCGGAACACGATCCGCTCTTGCTCCGGCAGTCCACCATTGCGAACGGCCACAGCTTTTTGAATTTCGGCTGCGCAGATCACCGCATCGACCACGCTGTCGAAGACGACAAGTGCGCCATCTCCCAACAGCTTGACAATTCGACCCTGATGCAGAGCGATCGCCGTATCGGTTACGTCGGCCCGGATAGCTCTCAGGCGCTCGATTGTGCCAGCTTCGTCAATCTCGGTCGCCTTTGAATAGCCGACCATATCCACTGCAAGGATCGCCAGCAGTTTCCGGTTCATTGGAGGGACGATCATCATCCTGCCCCGGACCCATCATTGCCAAAATGGTACACCTAACCCAGCATGCTGACGAGAGGCCCGACCCGCCAGGCCAGGATGTCGTCCATTGGTCCGGCGGTCGGAAAGGTCGCTTCCACACTGCGCTGGGCCACCGGAATGGCGCTGAAGAGATAGTTCAGAACGCCACGGCTGCGTCCAGCTCCGAAAGCGGGCGCACGCCTGCCAGCAGCGCCCTCGCCTCGGCCTCGTCGCGCTTCATCTGCGCGACCAGCGCATCCAGCCCGTCGAACTTCAGCTCCGGCCGCAGGAAGCCGAAGAACGACACCTCGCAGGCCTCGCCATAGAGGTCGCCGGAGAAGTCGAAGACGAAGGTTTCGAGCAGCGGCGCGCCATTGTCGTCGACGGTCGGACGACGGCCGAAGCTGGCGACGCCGTCATGCAGCGTGCCGTCGGCGCGGCGGAAGCGGACGGCATAAATCCCTTCCTTGAGAGAAGCTTCCGGCGAAAGCCTCATGTTGGCAGTCGGAAAGCCAAGCGTACGGCCGAGCTTCTGGCCGCCGATCACCTCGGCCTCGACGGTGAAGCGGTAGCCGAGCAAGCCGGCGGCCTCGGCCACCGCGCCTTCGCCGAGAAGCGCGCGGATGCGGCTCGACGAGATCACCTCGGCGCCCTCGTCGCGAAAGGCGTCGACCAGCGTCACGCCAAAGCCGTGGCGCTCGCCCGCCGCCATCAGGAAGGCGGGGCCGCCCTGGCGGTCCTTGCCGAAATGGAAATCGAAGCCGGTGACGGCGTGCGTGACGCCGAGATTCCTTTCCAGAACCCCGGTCACGAAGTCTTCTGCCGAGAGCGCGGCGAAATCGCGCGTGAAGGGCTGCTCGACCAGCGCGGCGAACCCGAGAAGCGACAGGAGCCGGGCCTTCATCGGCGGTGGCGTCAGCACGAAGAGCGGAACCTCGGGCCGGAAGACCTTTCGCGGATGCGGCTCGAAGCTCAGCACCATGGCCGGCGCGCCGCGGCGCCGCGCTTCGGCCAGCGCGCGCTCCAGCAC
>NZ_RZSG01000491.1:0-4576 GCF_003997725.1 Mesorhizobium sp. M4A.F.Ca.ET.050.02.1.1 | reverse complement strand
CCGCAATGGCGACTTGCTTGACGTCGACGAAGCGACCTTCGATCTGATCACCGCCGTCAACATGAAGGCAATCTACCACGCGGCGCCGGTGATGATGGCGACCTTGTTTTCCAGACGCATGGTTTTCCCGCCCATTGAGGTCTTCCCGGATTTTCGGAGGCCGCCGCTCGGCTGCCCTGCGAGGACTCCCGCAGCGGCATGCCGCGACGGATTTCTTCCTTAGCTTTCGTCACATTCGCGTTCTATGTTGCAGCCGCGAACGCTGCCGGAAGCCTCGCTTGCCGACAAGCCCCCGGGTAGCGTCAGTGTCAAGGCCACACATGAGACCCAATCGACATCCAGCGATTTGTCCTTACCTGTGACACCATGGCACTGGTAAATTTAAATCGATTAGAATATATCAGCCCCGCACCTGAGCGCGGCGTCTAAAGCGGACAGACCATGACCAGCCAGATCATCCCCGTCGATCCTTTCGACTTCATCATTTTCGGCGGCACCGGCGACCTGTCGGAACGCAAGCTTCTGCCCTCGCTCTATCATCGCCAGCGCGACCATCAGTTTTCCGAACCGACCAGGATCATCGGCACGTCGCGCTCCAAGATGACCGACGCCGAGTTCCAGGCCTTCGCCAAGCAGGCGATCTCGGACCATGTGAAGCCCGCCGACATCGATCCGAAGGAGCTGGAGACGTTCCTCGCCCGGCTCTCCTATGTCCCGGCCGACGCCACCACCGGCGCCGGCTTCGACAAGCTGAAGAAGGCGATCGGCGACAGCGACCGTATCCGCGCCTTCTACCTGGCCGTGGCGCCGGCACTGTTCGGCGACATCTCGCACAAGCTCAAGGAACACAATCTGATCACGCCGAACTCGCGTATCGTGCTGGAGAAGCCGATCGGCCGCGACCTCGCCTCGGCGCGCACGCTCAACGACCTGGTGGGCGACGACTTCCACGAAAGCCAGATCTTCCGTATCGACCACTATCTCGGCAAGGAGACGGTGCAGAACCTGATGGCGTTGCGCTTCGCCAACGCGCTCTACGAGCCGCTGTGGAACTCGGCCAATGTCGACCATGTGCAGATCACGGTCGCGGAAACCGTCGGCCTCGAGGATCGCGTCACTTACTACGACAAGGCCGGCGCGCTGCGCGACATGGTGCAGAACCACATGCTGCAGCTTCTGTGCCTCGTCGCCATGGAGGCGCCGTCGTCGATGGACGCGGATGCCGTGCGCGACGAAAAGCTGAAGGTGCTGCGGGCGCTGAAGCGCATCAACGGCAACGAGGCGCCGAAGCACACGGTGCGCGGCCAGTATCGCGCCGGAGCTTCCGCCGGCGGGCCGGTGAAGGGGTATGTCGAGGAGCTCGGCAAGGACAGCAATACCGAGACCTTCGTCGCCATCAAGGCCGAGATCGCCAACTGGCGCTGGGCCGGCGTCCCGTTCTACCTCAGGACCGGCAAAAGGCTGGCGACCCGCGTCTCGGAAATCGTCATCGAGTTCAAGCCGATCCCGCACTCGATCTTCGGCGACAGCGCCGGGCCGATCTTCGCCAACCAGTTGGTGATCCGGCTGCAGCCGGACGAGGGCGTCAAGCAGTTCATCATGATCAAGGATCCGGGCCCGGGCGGCATGCGGCTGCGCCAGATCCCGCTCGACATGAGTTTCGCGCAATCCTTCGACGGACGCGCGCCCGACGCCTATGAGCGGCTGATCATGGATGTGGTGCGCGGCAACCAGACGCTGTTCATGCGCCGCGACGAAGTCGAGGCGGCGTGGAAATGGATCGACCCGATCCAGAACGCCTGGGAAAACGCCAGACAAGAGGCGCAGGGCTATACGGCCGGCACGTGGGGGCCATCGGCCTCGATCGCGCTGATCGAACGCGATGGGCGGACATGGCACGAGAGCAATTGAGCGGCGCCTATCACTGGAACAGCTTCGCCGATCGCCAGGAACTGGCGGCGGCGCTCGCCGGCCATGTCGCGGCACGGCTGACCAAGGCGGTCACCGAGCGCGGCACGGCCCTGCTTGCCGTCTCGGGCGGCACGACGCCGGCGAAGTTCTTCGCCGCGCTGTCGCGGATCCCTATTGCCTGGGACAAGGTCACGGTGACGCTGGTCGACGAGCGTTTCGTACCGGCCTCCTCGCCGCGCTCGAATGCCAGGCTGGTGGCCGCCAACCTGTTGCAGAACGCCGCGACTGCGGCGCGCTTCGTGCCGCTCTACCATGAAGCGGCAAGCATCGAGGATGCGGCGCTGTCCGACAATGAGGCGCTCAGGTCGCTGCCCTGTCCGCTCGACGCGGTCGTGCTCGGCATGGGCGGCGACGGCCATACCGCCTCGTTCTTTCCCGACGCCGACGATCTTGCGCGATTGCTTGATCCGTCCTCGCAACGGATCGTGCTGCCGGTGCATGCGGCAAGCGCCGGCGAGCCGCGGCTGACGCTGTCGATGGCAAGGATCATCGGCGCCGGCTTCATCGCGCTGCATATCGAGGGCGCGGAAAAGCGCAGCGCCTTCGATAGCGCCATGGGATCAGGCGCGAGAAAGCCCATTCGCGCCGTGATCGAGGCGGCGCCCAGAGCCGTCGAGGTTTTCTGGGCGCCCTGATTTTGACCATACCGAGGGTCCCGGCTGCCGGAAAGTTCAGGGACCCCGCCTGAAAGGACCGTTGCCATGACCGCCAGACGCGACATCGAAGCCATCACCGAGCGCATCCGCCAGCGTTCGAAAGCCGGCCGCGAGGCCTATCTCGGCCGCATCGCCGAGGCCTCGGGCCGCAGCGCCAACCGTGCGGTGCTGTCCTGTGGCAACCTCGCGCACGGTTTTGCCGTGTGCAGCCCGTCCGAGAAGGTCGCGCTCGGCGGCGACCGGGTGCCCAATCTCGGCATCATCACCTCCTACAACGACATGCTGTCGGCGCATCAGCCATTCGAGACCTATCCGGCGCTGATCAAGGAAGCGGCGCGCGAGGCCGGCGGCATCGCGCAGGTGGCCGGCGGCGTGCCGGCGATGTGCGACGGCGTCACGCAAGGCCAGCCCGGCATGGAACTGTCGCTGTTTTCGCGCGACGTGATCGCCATGGCGGCGGCGATCGGGCTGTCGCACAACATGTTCGACGCCGCCGTCTTCCTCGGCGTCTGTGACAAGATCGTGCCGGGGCTGGTGATCGCCGCACTCACCTTCGGCCATTTGCCGGCGGTGTTCGTGCCAGCCGGGCCGATGACATCGGGCCTGCCGAACGACGAGAAGGCCAAGGTCCGCCAGCTCTATGCCGAAGGGAAGGCAGGGCGGGCCGAACTGCTCGAGGCCGAATCCAAGTCCTATCACGGGCCGGGCACCTGCACCTTCTACGGCACCGCCAACTCCAACCAGATGCTGATGGAGATCATGGGCCTGCACACGCCAGGCGCCTCCTTCGTCAATCCCGGCACGCCGCTGCGCGACGCGCTGACCAGGGAAGCGGCGCGGCGCGCGCTGTCGATCACCGCGCTCGGCAATGACTATACGCCGGTCGGCCGCATGATTGACGAGCGCTCGATCGTCAACGGCGTCGTCGGCCTGCATGCGACCGGCGGCTCGACCAACCACACGATCCACCTGATCGCCATGGCCGCCGCCGCCGGCATCGCGCTGACCTGGCAGGACATCTCGGACCTGTCGGAAGCGGTGCCGCTGCTAGCCCGCGTCTATCCGAACGGGCTTGCCGACGTGAACCATTTCCACGCCGCGGGCGGGCTCGGCTTCCTGATCCGCGAACTGCTCGACGAAGGCATTCTGCACGAGGATGTGCAGACGGTGTGGGGCGAAGGCCTACGTCCCTACGCGGTCGAGGCCAGGCTCGGCGCCGATGGCGGCGTGGTGCGCGAGGCCTCGCCGTTGGAAAGCGGCGACGAAAAGGTGCTGGCACCTTTCAAGAAGGCGTTTCAGCCGACCGGCGGCCTGAAGGTGCTTGGCGGCAATCTCGGCCACGCGGTCATCAAGACGTCCGCCGTGAAGCCGGAAAGGCGCGTCATCGAGGCGCCTGCAAAAGTGTTCGACAGCCAGCAAGGGCTGAACGACGCCTTCAAGGCCGGCACGCTCACGGGCGACTTCATCGCCGTCATCCGCTTCCAGGGGCCGAAAGCCAACGGCATGCCGGAGCTGCACAAGCTGACCACCGTGCTCGGCATCCTGCAGGATCGCGGCCAGCGCGTCGCGCTGGTGACCGACGGGCGCATGTCGGGCGCTTCCGGCAAGGTGCCGGCGGCGATTCATGTGACGCCGGAAGCGGTCGAGGACGGCCCGATCGCCAGGATCCATGACGGTGACATAATCCGGCTCGACGCCGATGCCGGCACGCTGGAAGTGCTGGTGCCCGGCGCGGAATTCGCGCTGCGGCGCACGGCGGATGCCGACCTCATCGGCAACGAGTTCGGCTTCGGCCGCGAGTTGTTCGCCGGGTTCCGGCAGCTCGTCGGCCGCGCCGACCACGGCGCCGCCGCGTTCGGCAACGCTTGAGTCGACAATTCCATCCAAGAAAAAGGGGCGGCTCAGCGGCCGCCCCTTTTTCTCCAGGAGACGGAAGCGCTGCCTATTGA
>NZ_RZSG01000490.1:0-4584 GCF_003997725.1 Mesorhizobium sp. M4A.F.Ca.ET.050.02.1.1 | reverse complement strand
GCACGTCGTGGATCAGGAAGCCCAGTCTGTCGATGCCGTCGGAAACCATGAGCGGCATATATAATAAGCGTGCTTACTATTCAAGGCAGCGGTGTTGATCCAGAAGCCGGCAACTGTGGATGGCAGACCCGCGACGCCGGCATGGTTAGCGGCTGGTGAACGTCCTGCGAGGCTCGCGCCCTCAGCCGGAGATGCCCATCGACGCCGGCAACGGCTTTTGAGTGAGTTTGTTCGCATGCGCCGCATCTGCCAGTTCTGATATGTCGTAACGTTACGTGCCAATCTCTGTTTTGTGCTGTCAACCGGCCTCGACCAGCCTGGCAGGGCGCCGATCCCAAAACATCGGAAAATTTTCAGAAACCGTTCGGGATTTCGCGGACCTGAAACGCGAAAAGGGATCGGGCTGGCAAACGACAGGCAGCAACGTCCGATCGCTCCCAGCCAACGCATTTTTTCGGTCGCCGCATCCTCGCGCGCGGCCGCAACCTTGGTCATGGAGACAACATGATTGCCACCCTTCTCCACAACAGGCCGCTGAGGCGCCGCCTTCTCGCCGGATCGATCGCCGTCCTTGCCTGCGGCGCCGCGATGGTCTGGCATGGCGCCAGGAGCGAGGCCTCGAACGCAAAGCCCGATGCGCCGGAGACGAAGCTCGTCAAGACGATAGCGGTGGCGCCGGTAGCCAATGCCGACACCCGCACCGCCATCGGTGAAATCCGCCCACGGCTCGAGAGCGACCTTGGTTTCCGCGTTTCCGGCAAGCTCGTCGAACGCATGGCGGAGATCGGCTCGACCGTGAACAAGGGCGAGGTGCTCGCCCGCATCGACGACCAGGACTACCGCAACCGGCTGCTTAGCGCCGAGGCGGATGTCGCGGCGGCGCAAGCCGTGCTGGTCGAGGCGAGTGCCGCCGAGGCCCGCATCGGCGCGCTGCTTGCCAAGGGTTTTACAACGCGCGCCAGCTATGACGCGACGCTGAAGAATCTGCGCTCGGCCGAGGCGAAGCTGAAGTCGGCGAACATCGCTTACGAAATGGCGAAGGACCAACTCGGATATACCGAACTGCATGCCGATTTCGACGGCATCGTCACCGCGACCGGCGCCGAAGCCGGCCAGTCCGTCAATGTCGGGCAGATGGTGGCGCGCGTCGCCGATCCAAACAGCCGCGACGCGGTATTCTCGATCGCCGAGGCCGCCTTCGCGAACACGCCTGATACGAAGCGACCGCCGAAGGTCACGGTCTCGCTGCTCAGCAATCCGGCGATCACGGCGACGGGCACCGTGCGCGAGATCGCGCCGGTGGCCGATGCCGCGACCCGCACATTCGAGGTCAAGGTCTCGCTTGAGGGCGCGCCCGACGAAATGCGCTTCGGCGCAAGCGTCGCCGGCCGCGCCGAAATCGCCGGCGCGCCGGTCGTGATGCTGCCGGGAAGCGCACTGTTCGACAAGGATGGCAAACCGGCCGTCTGGGTCGTCACCGCCACATCCGCCGTCGAGCTCAGGTCCGTCGCCATTGCCCGCTACGAGACCGACCGCGTCGTCGTCCGCGATGGGTTGGCCAAAGGCGACATCGTCGTTACCGCCGGCGTCAACCGGCTGCGGGAACATGAAAAAGTCCGTATCGTTGAAGGGGAAGAGAAATGAGCATGTCCAAGACCAAGGTCCTGATCGCCGGTGCCGGCCCGACCGGGCTGACGCTCGCGCTGTGGCTGACCAGACTCGGCGTGCCGGTGCGCATCTTCGACAAGGCCGCCGCTCCCGGCGAAACCTCTCGGGCGCTTGCCGTCCAGGCGCGCACGCTGGAGTTCCACCGCCAGATCGGCATCGTCGACGACGTGCTCGCCGCCGGCGTGCGGCTGGAGCGGCTGACCCTCCACACGCCGGCCGGCGTCGCGGCGAGGCTGCCGCTGTCGGATTTCGGCCGCGGCTTCAGCCCCTACTCCTTCGCCTTCGCGCTGCCGCAGGACATCCACGAGCGCGTGCTGATCACGCATCTCGAGCGCGCCGGCGTCGAGGTCGAGCGCGGCACCGAGCTTGTCGCCTTCCAGGACAAGGGCGAAGCGGTCATCGCCACGCTGTCCCAGGACGGCCGCACCGAGACCGTCAGCGCCGCCTATCTCGCCGGTTGCGACGGCGCCCGCAGCGCCGTGCGCCATGGGCTGAACATCGGCTTCCCCGGCGGCACCTACGAACAGTCGTTCTACGTCGCCGACGTCAAAGGCAGCGGCGAAATCACGCCCAACGGCATGGACACGACGATCAGCAGCTATGGCTTCGCCATCGTCATGCCTGTCCGGCAGTCGGGTTCGGTCAGGCTGATCGGCATCGTGCCGAAGGCGCATGAGGCCGACGAGACGATCACCTTCGAGGCGGTCCGCGCCGATGTCGAACGCGACACCGGCGTCAAGGTCCATGAGGTCAACTGGTTCTCGACCTACCGCGTCCATCATCGCGTCGCCGAACGCTTCCGCGCCGGCCGCGTGTTCCTGTGCGGCGATGCCGGCCACATCCACAGCCCCGCCGGCGGCCAGGGCATGAACACCGGCATGGGCGATGCGGTGAACCTCGCCTGGAAGCTCGCCGCCGTGGTCCAGGGCCGCGCCGATGCGCGCCTGCTTGACAGCTATGAGCCGGAGCGCATCGCCTTCGCCCACAAGCTGATCGAAAGCACCGACAAGGTGTTCCGCTTCGTCACCAGCCGCTCGCGGCTCGTCGGTATTTTCCGGCGCTACCTGATGCCGAAGATCATGAACGTCGCGCTGCATACCTCGTTCGGCTCGCGCGCCTTCTTCGGCGTGATCTCGCAGGCGGCGATCGAGTACCGCGCCGGGCCGATCAGCGCGGGCACGGCCGGCAAGGTCAGCGGCGGCGACCGCCTGCCTTATGTGGTCGGCGCGAGGGGCGACAATTTCGAGCCGCTGCGCTCGCTGGACTGGCAGGTCCATGTCTATGGCGAGGGCAATTGCGATTTCCGGGCGATGCTCGCGCCGAGCGGCATTCCGGTCCACGCCTTCGCCTGGTCCGAAGCGGCCGGCAAAGCCGGCTTGCTGCGTGACGCCGCCTATCTGGTGAGGCCCGACGGCCATATCGCGCTCGCCTCGCCCATCCAGGAGGCGGCGACTTTCCAGCGCTATCTCGCCGGCCTCGCCATCAGGCCGAGGACCGCCGAGCGCGCGCCTTACCGTGTGGCCGGCACCATGCACAGCCTGGCCTGAACCTCACGGCGTCCGCCTGACCGGCGGGCGCCGAGCAAAACCCCGATCGTCATTTGTCCGCCAGCCGGCGCAGCCGGCCGCGCGCCGGGATGGCGCGCGCCATTCAACGGAGTTGCATCATGACCAGCTTCAACCTTTCCGAATGGGCGCTGCGCCACCGGAGCTTCGTCATCTACCTGATGATCGCGGCAGCACTTGCCGGCCTCTATGCCTATCAAGGCCTTGGCCGCGAGGAGGACCCGCCCTTCACCATCAAGACCATGGTGGTGAAGACGATGTGGCCCGGCGCCACGACCAGCGACACGGTCGAGCAGATCACCGACCGCATCGAGAAGAAGCTCGAGGAACTGCCCGATCTCGACTACGTAAAGAGCTACACCAAGCCCGGCGAATCCGTCGTGTTCGTCAACCTCAAGGACACGGTCGCGGGCGACCAGGTGCAGCCGCTCTGGTACCAGGTGCGCAAGAAGCTCGACGACATCAAGCCGACGCTGCCGTCCGGCGTCCAGGGCCCGTTTTACAATGACGAGTTTGGCGACACCTATTCGCTGATCTACGCGCTCACCTCCGACAGTCTCAGCCATCGCGAGCTGAAGGACCTGGCCAGCAGCCTGCGCGCCGGACTGCTCACCGTGAAGGATGTCGCCAAGGTCGACCTGGTCGGCCAGCAGGACGAGAAGATCTACCTCGAATTCTCGACGCGAAAGGTGGCGGCGCTCGGCCTCGACGTCGGCACGCTGTCGCAGGCGCTGCAGGCGCAAAACGAGCTGACGCCGAGCGGCACGGTCGATGCCGGTCCCGAGCGCATCGCCATCCGCGTCTCGGGCAGCTTCACCTCCGAGGAGAGCCTGAAGGCGATCAATTTCTACGCCAACGGCCACTATTTCCGGCTGGGCGACGTCGCCGAGGTCAAGCGCGCCTATTCCGATCCGCCCCAGCCGCTGTTCCGCTTCAACGGCAGGCCGGCCGTCGGCATCGCGATCTCGATGACCGCTGGCGGCGACGCACTGGCGCTCGGCGAAAACGTCAAGGAGAAGATGCACGAGATGGAGGCCGAGCTGCCGCTCGGCGCCGAGCTCGGCCTGGTCGCCGACCAGTCGCATGTGGTGGAAGAATCCGTCGGCGAGTTCACCAAAAGCCTCGGCGAAGCGATCGCTATCGTGCTTGCCGTCTCGCTGCTGGCGCTCGGCTGGCGCCCCGGCATCGTGGTCGCCGTCGCCATCCCGCTGGTGCTGGCGATCCCCTTCGTCACCATGGAGTATTTCGGCATCTCGCTGCAGCGCATCTCGCTCGGCGCGCTGATCATCGCGCTCGGCTTGCTGGTCTCCGACGCCAGGATCGCCGTCGAGATGATGATCTCGCGCCTGTA
>NZ_RZSG01000048.1:0-18022 GCF_003997725.1 Mesorhizobium sp. M4A.F.Ca.ET.050.02.1.1 | reverse complement strand
GGGTTCGCGCTGCGCGCTGCTTGCCGTCGCCATTGTCACATCCGCCGCCCTTGTGACTCATTCCAGATTTCCGCTCCGGCAAGGCCGGATTCGAATCATGGCGACAGGGTAACCGACGGATCGTCGTCCGAGAATCCCCAATCTGGGGAGATGTGGGATTTCAACAGATTAGGCGACACAGGCCGATCAGCGCATCTACGGCTGGAGCTGGTCGCTGCGACATTGGGACAGCCGCCTAAAGCAAAAGCGCCGCGCATCCCCGGACGCGCGGCCCTCTTGAACCTGGCAACACGCAGCGGTCAGCGGCCGTCCGGCGTGCGCAGCCCGTACCACTTGTCCTTGACGGCCTTGTAGTGCTCTTCGGGCTTGTACTTCGTCACGTTCAGGGCGAGACGATCGACCGAAAGGCGACCGATCGCGGACAGGATGGCATAGCTCGCCACCACCACGTCGCGCTCGGAACTGGCAAGGTTGATCTTGGCGCTGATGACGGCGTTCTGCGCGTTCAACACGTCGAGCGTGGTGCGCTGGCCGACATTGCGCTCCTCGATGACGCCGTTGAGCGCCAGTTGCGCGGCGGCGATGACTTGCCTGTTGGCGGCGACGCTTTGCTGCGCGGCGGTGTATTGCGTCCAGGCCGACGTCACCGCCTGGCGCACGGTGTCGCGGCTGACATCGACCTCGATCCGGGCCTGGCTCAGCGATTCTTTCCTCTGGCGCACCAGCGCCGAGGTACGGCCGCCCGAATAGATCGGAATGGTCAGCGTCGCGCCGATGCTGGCCGAATTCGTCGTGCCGTCGGACGTGCTCAGCACGCCGGGAACGGTGTTGCGGTAAGCGCTGGAAACACCGGCATTGGCGGAAAGCTGCGGCAGCAGCGCGCCCTCCTGGGATTTGACCGAGAATGCCGCGGCATCGACCAGATGCTCCGTCGCGAGGATGGCGGGATGTTCGGTGGCGGCAATCGCGATCGCGCCGTCGAGGCTGGACGGCAACAGCTTGGCCAGCGGCGCCGCGGCCTTGAGCTTGCCGGGCTCGTCGCCAACGATCTGGTGATAGGTCGCCGCGCTGGCCAGCGCCTGGGCGCGGGCGGCGCTGAGCTGCGCCACCGCCGTCGAGCGCGAGGCATCAGCCTGGGCGACGTCGGTTCTTGTGCCCTCGCCGACCTCGAATCGCGAACGCGCGGCGCGCGCCTGCTCGGTCAGGAACTGCAGATTCTGTTCGGTGAGCACAGCGACCTGGCGGTCGCGAATCACGTCCATATAGGCGCTCGCCGCGTTGAACAGGATGTTCTCCTCGGTGTTGCGCAGACTTTCGACCGAGGCCCTCACCTGGGCTTCCGCGGCCGCGACATTGTTCTTGGTCTGAAAGCCGTCGAACAGCGTCTGGTCGATCTGGACGCCGAAATTGCCGGTGGTCAGCCGCACGCTCTGGTTCGTGCCGTTGAGATGGCTGCTCGAGTAGTCGATGCTGCCGGAACCGGTGACGGTCGGGCGCCAGCCGGACTTGGCGATGGCCACGCCCTCGTCGGTGACCCGCACCCCGGCCCGGGCGGAATTCAGTGTGGAATTGTTCTGGTAGGCCTTTGCGAGCGCTCCGGTGATGCTTTCCGCGGAGGCGGCCAGCGGCGAAAGGGTGGTCGCGGAGGCCAGGAAGGCGGCTAGAACAGTCTTGCTTACGGACGGCACGTAATATCCCTCATTCGTTTTGCATGGGAACCGCGCCACGACAGCCACTCATCTCTGAACAGCCGGCGCCGCGCTTCTATCGTTCCCCCGCTGACTGCCCCGAAATGCCCGGTTTATGCGATCAGCAACGATTGTTCAAACACAAGCGATCACGACAGCGCCTTCACTGCAAGGCAAAACCGCTCAGAATTCAAATGCGTGGGTACGTTCAAATCCGGGTAGTGGCTTTATTGCCGCATTGAATGCCCGTCTTCCCGTTACAACCCCCCCTGCCTTGAAAAACAGCCGGGCCACGCCGGAATTGCCCTGACCTTCCACGGCAACGAGTCGGCCCTCCTCCGCAAGCTGGTCGAGCAAAGCGGCCGGCACTTCCTCGACGCTTCCGCCGATGAAGATGACGTCGTAGGGCGCCTTGGAGGCATGACCCTGCGGGAGCGGCCCGGTGATCACTGTCACATTGTCGCAGGCCAGCGCCGCGAGCGCCGATCGAGCGCCGTCCGCCAGCACCGAATCGCTTTCCAGTGCAACGACAGAGCGGGCCAGCCTCGACAGAAGAGCCGCCGAATAGCCGGTGCCGCAACCGACATCCAGCACCGAATCACCGGCGCCGATCTCAGCCAGTTGCAGGAGCTTGGCGAGGGGAGACGGTTCCATCAGATAGCGCGCGCCGCTGCCGTTGGCGCCGCTGGAAATGCGGATGTCCTCATCGATATAGGCTAGATCGCGCTGTCCGTCGCCGACAAAGGCCTCACGCGGCACCGACAGCATGGCCTCGATCAGCGGCGCGCTGGTCACGTCGGTGGTGCGGACCTGGCCATCGACCATCTTGACGCGGCGTTCGGAGAAATCAGCGCTCATTTTCCTACCAGTCCGCCCAACAAATCCCGCTTGCCGCACCTCGACCGCGGTTCAATCCAACCGGAACCCCTGCCCCATTGGGGGCCGGCAACTGGAGGCCTCGCCCGGAATCGAACCGGGGTGCAAGGATTTGCAGTCCTCTGCGTAACCACTCCGCCACGAGGCCTCGTTGCTCCCGGCGTTCCGAGCGAACTCAATATGTTGGCGGTGAAATGCCGTCAAGCGCCCGCGCGTTAATCCCGGCGCTTTCCCTCATTGGACAACTGGACACCGTTTCCGATCGGTTTCCATCAGCGCGCCCGTGGCCGCCGGCCGACAAGTCAATCCGGACGACGCCGGCGTTCCCACCATACCACGATGCGGCGCCGGTGCCGGCGCACCATGGCGAATTCATAGGAGAGCACCAGCAATCCGATCGGGATCATCCAGAAGCCCAGGATGGGCAGGAAGCCGAGAATGCCGCCCAGAATCAGCACGACGCCGATGGCGATCCTGAGCCCGCGCGAGCGCGGCATGGTGAATTCACGGCCGAAGACCGTGATTTTCCGCGCCGGTGCGTTGTCGCCTGCTGCAGTCATGTCGTGCCTGGTTTCCATGAATAGAGTCATCGGCCAGCAATAGCCAGAACGGCCTTTTCCCGCTCACGTTCCCTGCGGAATTGCTCATATGAGGAGCCCGGCCGGCGATTGCCAGAAACTGCCATGCACAAAATGGCGGAAAAAAATGTGAAATGCTTCTTTGCAAAGCCGAAACGGGTTTGCTATAGGCAGCGCCACTTACACAAGAGCCTCTGTTCCCCGGTAGCTCAGTGGTAGAGCAACCGGCTGTTAACCGGTTGGTCGCTGGTTCGAATCCGGCCCGGGGAGCCAAGCGCTATTGATTTCATTGCATTTTTTACGATAATCGGAAACCTTCCCCGCTATCCCTCCCCACTTTTGGCGCCGTCACCGCCCCAGCTTATATCGCTCGCCGCACTGTTTGCAGACATAGCGACTCTTGTCATCTTTGTCCTCGACGGGATCGAGTGCGAAGGGCCTGTTCCATAGAATGTGACAGGTTGGACACATGGCAGAGCCGCCTGCGACCGCCTCGTATGTGCGTGATCGCTCAGCGGCACCCTCAGCAATCCGGCTTGCGATTTCGACCAGTCCACCGTGCAGTGGCAAATCTGAAGCGTGTTCGTGCATTTCGGGCTCCTGTTTGTGACGATGCGAATCATCATAGGAGGTGCCGCCGAAAAAATTGTGCGCGCCCTAAGAAAAAGCCCGCGTGCCTTTTCAGCAAGCGGGCCTCGCGCGGCACGTCGACGTTGGGTTGCGGCTGATCAAAGGCCGCTTTGGCGAGGAAAAGGCGCTCCAGGCCTTGTTTTCAACATCTTCGGCAGGCATATACCCCCGTCAGCAGCCGCCGCTGGCGAGGAACGCCCCTTCAGATAGTCGGAGAGGTTTCACCCAAGGCGAGGCATGCATTTGAGCCGATCGACGGCGCGGTGCATGCAGTCTCGGCAACGAAGGGAAGCGGGCGAGAGCCCGCTTTTTTGTTGCCTAAGGCGACGCCTCACCACCTCTCGTAGTGTTCTCCACGCCTGATGCTCTTATAGGTCAGCCAGTCGACATCGCCGCGCCCTGTGTTGCACCGATAGCAAGCCAAGGCGATGTTGCCGCGATCATTGCTGCCTCGATCTGTTCGCCGGTCCAAATGCTCAAGCGTCTCTGAGTCTGGGCGCATCTTGCTCTTGAACGAAATCCGCATACGGACATCGCAATAACAGCAGCGGCCACCCTGCTTTTCGCGCAGGATGGCTCGCAGCTCGGGACGGCGTGAGCCGTTGCCCATGTCAGGCAGCCGACGCTAAAATCTTTTCGATGGCATCAAACTCGTCATCGATAGCGCAAGTCAGGTTAGTGAGCATTAGGTCGTCACGCTCGTCGGTCGTGATCTCACTGGATGCCATCATTATTGCCCTTAGGTAGCTCCGCGCCCTCTGAAGGTGCGTTTCGGTGTCGAATGCAATCGTGGTGGCTGTGGGCGCGCGATGGGTGCGGATGTGAGCAATCGTCGGCATCTGAAATTCTCTCCAGTTTGGTTTTCGAAACCCCTTTGTTGGGTAAATAAACCATATTGGGAATCGACGCTTGCGGTCAAGTGATAATTTGGGTAAAAAACACAGATTGCAATTTGGAAAACACAGATGCCGGTGACAGGAAACCAAATCAAGGCTGCAAGGGCACTTGCTGGCATGGATCAGAAGGCTCTGGCCGATGCAGCAAAGATTGGGATCAACACGGTCAGGAATTTCGAAGGCTGGGGCAGTGCAATCGTTCGTGGTCGCCTCGACACAATGCAAGCTATCAAGTGTGCCTTTAGCGCTGCTGGCGTCGAATTGCTCGAGGACGGTCAGGCATCTTCGGAAGGCAGGGGCGTTCGCCTGAGGGAAAAGCCGTGATCTCGGCGAGCCGCATCTCGCGACAAGCGCCGGCGGGCATTAGGTTCCGCCGCCAAACCCGGAACATTTGCTCGCTCCTAGAGTTGGTCGACATGGACACTTCGACTTCCCTCGATATCAGCGCGGCAGCCCTGAAACGGGCCCAAAAGATTCGCGAAGAAAATGACCGCTTCAGGGTGCAGGCGGCGGCGGAACTGGCCAGGGCTCGCGAACTGATTGCCGATATTGCCGAGCTTCTGGGCGCTCGCGGCCTGAGGCGCGATTGAACCGTGCGGAAGGCCGGGGAACACAGCCCACAAAAATGCCTTTGCGAATGTCTCACGAAATTAGCCCTCGCGCTCGCAATAGCATTTTAGCGAAAGCTAATCTAGCAGCCCCAACCAATAGAACCGTTCTCGCAACGTGCCTAGAGGTCGCCCTTAGCTCCTCGGAAACGCCGCAGTCGGCACCGCGATAGAGCTATCGGTATCATAGCGGCAGACGCCCTTGGTGATCCTGATCTCGTCCATCCAGCCGTTCCAGATAGCGGTGCTGACGGCTCGCCCGATGCCAAGCGTGTCCGACGAGTTGAACGTCGTCAGGTTCGCCGGCGTATTGCCGACAAGAAGAGTGCCGTCGAGCCAGATGCGCACTTTGCCCGACGCATTCCGGGTGACGGCGATATAATGCCAGGCATTCAGCGTTGCCGTGCCTGCGGGGATGGTTCCTGCGGTTACCATGAGGTTGCCGCCGAGGCCGCCATTTATTGAATAGGCGAACACAAGAGAGCCGTTGTCGCCGGCGCTCCAGGTGGAATTGAGATACCAGGCCATCGATCCCGAACCATCGCCCTGGCCCAGAATGTAGGTGTTCGAACCGGTGGCGGCCCGCCTGACAAACAGTTCGATGGTGAACTCGCCGGACAGGTTCCAGTCGGCATGATCGGCGAAGGTCCAGTAGTCCCCCGACCCATCAAAGAGACCAGAAGCCGAGCCGAACTTGGCCTGCGCGGTATCGATTTGCGCATTGCCATTCGCGGTCCCCGAACCCTTGTTGGTAGCGGTGCTTTCATCGGTCAGCGTGGTCGAGCCGTCAGAGCCTTCGAAGCCGAGCAGCAGGACGACGTTGGCAAAATGCGGATCGGTTCCGCCGCCGCCGCCAGATGCGCGACGTACGCCGAAGCCGGTAAACCTATTCAACATAAGCATATTTTGAAATTCCTTTTGAAATCAGCGCGCATGGTGCGCTCGATGCTGGCAGCGGTGCGCGTGTCGGGGGGTGTTTGCATAGATGCTTGCAGACCGTCACGCGTCCACGATGTCGCCGAAAGGCGCAAACGTTGCATCGATGGCAAAGGCGCCATCGGTGAATGCGCGCTTGAAAATGATCTTGCCGGCGCGCTCAAAGATGGCGATCGAGTACGGTTCGCAGATTGACTTGGCGATGTCCCGCACGCCGTTGGTGACGTCGATCACGGCGCCGTCGATAACGTCGTCAACATTGATGACTTCGATTTCGTCGGACGAAAAGCCACCGGCTTCCATTAGAGCGACAAGGAAGTCCTCCAACTGGCGCTGCGTGCCGTCGTCGGAGGTAATGCGCAGGCGCCGCGGAATGCCGCCGGCCGTCTCCGAGATGATTTGATCCGTCTGGCCATCGAAATAGTACGACGCCGTGGAACTCGCCCCTGAGATGCTTCGCGTCGTGCCGAGGTCGAGGTCTGTGAAATATGATGTCGTGCCGCCGACTGGCAGGAAATACAGTTCGTCAACAAATCGCTGCAGATCAGGCGGGCCTAGATCGCGCGAGCCGATTGCCTCGATTTGATATGGCACTGACTTGGTGAATTCGATAGAGCCAGTCGTGCCGTCGACACGGGAAACGGTTCCGGCATCGGTCCAGACAACGAGGTCTCCGTCGTCGTAAACTGCATAGCGAAGCGCGTCGGCAAAGGTCGCCAGTACCGCCGTGCTCTTGAGCGTCCCCTGGCTCGAGAACGTCGCCTTGACCAGGTCGTTATCCGCGCAGAGGTAGAACACCGCATCGCCGCTCACCGGGCCGGGCGTGATGCATTGAATGTCTGAATATCCGTTCCAGCTTGCCGTCGACTGGTAGGCGCGGGTTACCGTGTCGGCAGTGAGGCGATAGCAAAACAGTTGCTCATTGAGGCCGAAGCCGAGGACGAGCGCGGTTGAGCTGCTGACATCGACGAGGCAACCATCGACGAGCGAGCTGCTTGTCGCTGAGTCCCCTGACGTTGCAACGACGGTGCCGGTGCTTCCGTCGCAGAGCACCGCGTCCCAATCGCTGGTGCCGGTGAAACTCGCAAAATAGAAAAGCCGGTCCAGGGTTCGGCTGTATCGAAAGACCCGATAGTAATTATAGACGTCCGGTTCGCGATCGAAGGTGAAATATTGTTTCGCCGCGCCGATCGAATACAGGAAAATGTCCGTGTCGTCGAAGCCGTAAAGCTTCTGTTGATCCCAAACCGGAATCAGATCGCGGGCATTGGGGGTGCCGGCAAAGGTCGTGTAGATTTCATAATCATGCGTCGTGGCGCCATCTTGGATCCACTCCGCCTCAAAGACAGGCGGCGCGCCGTAACCGACGATGTCGAAGTCCACCACCACGATATCGAGATAACCGCGGTGCGCCGAAACGAAGTCCGCGCCTTCCTCCCTGACCATAGCCGGATCGCGCGGCTGATCGCCGCGACCATCATAGGCGGTGAACTTCAGGCCCTTCTGGCGATAGCCAACGCTGCCGTCATAGACGAGCTTGCCGTTGGCGTAGAGCTTGCGCATTGTCCACGTTGAATCCGGCACCAGCGGACGCGCAAACCGCAGCCTGGCCGTCAACTTCGACGTGGTGGTCGTAACCGTGTCCCAAAACTCGATGTGGGTCGAGGTGACGGTCAGAATAGGCGCGCACCAGATATAGGCGGCCGGCAGGCGGCACTTGCCGTACACAACCGGGATAGTCTGGCCGTAGGCAGACGTAGGTAGTGTGGTCTGGATTTCGGGGACTTCTGGAACGGTCGGTGCGGTTGGTGTTTCCCAGCCGCCCCAACTACCGCGGCCAGGGCGACGTGGCAATCCTCCCATTTTATTGTCCTGCTCCGATGAGGAAGGCATGGGTGAGCGATCGCGCGGCTGCGCGTTGGGTGGTGGTCATTGATTTTCCTTTGAAGGGACTTTAGGGCTCCGGCGAGCCATCCAATCGCGCAATATGACGTCGGGAATTTTTACTTGATGCCGGTGCGCTTGCACCCGGCACGGTTAACCGTGTTTCTTTGGATTTGATTAAATTGAGCGGCGCACGATGTCCCAATGAGAAAGATAAATCCGACATGCGCGGCGATCCTGATCGCTCCATTTCTCATAGTTGGAGTGCTGTTTGTCGTTGCGTACACGCTAGACCGCAGCTCGCACGTTGACCCCGGATACACGTCGACCATCAGGTAGCAGCATCTAATTGATGCCACGCAGCCGTTGGTCCCTCTCCATCTTTTCGATGAGGCGGCGCCGTGCTGACGCGGCGTTGCCCATTGAGGTTTCGGAGCGCGTAAGGGCAGCCGAGGTGGCTTTTCCGTAGGCGCCAAAGATTACAAGACTCAACTCCACTAGCCCTGCTTGCGTAACCAGACGCTGAGGCAAATCCCCCGTGTCGTCCCACTCCTCCGACTCTGAGAAAAAGCAGACGCTTACCTCATCGACCAGGCCGCTTCCAACGCTGGCTAAGGCTTCCTGTCCCATCGGCGATTCGGGGTTCGGCGTCAGCGCATACCAGAGGCCGACAGCGTCGGCCTTGATCTCGAGTGAGCCGTTGGAGACACGCCCGAGCGGGCGAGACATGTCGTGCGCCCAGCAGGCGACAACTGAATCTCCGCTCTCTCGGATAGACTTGTCGAAGGCACCTCTGGCAAACCGCTCAATAAAAAGCCCGCCGATATTAGCGGGCTGCTGCCATTGGATGGCGTAACCAGAGATAAAAGGCTCAGCCATCTTTCAGCGCCTTGATTTTCTTGTCGAGCTTATCAAGTGTGATTTGGCGCGCGATGTCCTTGGCTGCTCCGCTGCGATTTGCGTGCCGTTTCTCGCCCGGCAGTTTGATCATGCGCTTTGCTGGGCCGCGGCGACCGTCGCTGCTGGCGCGCTCGATTTCGCGGTGTTCAGACATCGTAGCCAGCCCCTTTTAATTCCTTGAGGTACTGCGCAATCCGGCGTTGCGGATCCCGCGGATCCGACAAGAAGAAAGGTCGAATCTGCCCAAGACCGTCCGTTGACGCCCCTTCCGCTTCAATCGCCAAAAACAGGTCGTTAAGCTCGATGTGCGCGACGTCAACCGCGCGCAGCGCCTCAACCAACGCAGCGACGCGCCTCTCGGCTTCCGGCCGGGCCGCGGCACAAATCGCACGCTCGGCCGCTGGACGGGCCGCAGCAATGCGCTTCTCGATGAGTTCGATTGCCTGGCCGGCCACAGCTTCCAAGCGGCGCAGCTCTGCAACCCGTTCGCGCTTCTGTGCCTTGGCGGACGGCGCTTCGCCGATGAGCGCGGCAACCTCGGGTGCGATGTCGAGCGACGTGTCGGCCGCAATCTCAACCTGAAGGGCTTTGCGTTCAGCCACGTGGGCGGCCCGCTCGGCGACAATGGCCTCGCGCCTGTCTTGGTCTTCGCCAAGAGACGGAAGCGCTTCGCGCGCCGTCAGCGCGGTGAAACTGAGTTTAATCGGCGCAACCTTGGCCGGCCGGGCGTCGGGCTTGGCTCGCGGCGTCTTATTAAAGATTGGCATCAGTTGTCTCCTGCGAAAAGTTCGGCGATGACGTCGACAAAGGCGCCACCGTTGATTTCCACCGACTTGCGGTGGCCGTAAGCCTGCCACCTACCTGGCTCACCGGCGCTAAAGCGGCGGACGTCGATCGTGTCGGTCAGGGCGATCTCCTGCCAATTCGATACGACCGCGATGATTGTCTTGGCGACGAGCGCCTTTGCATCAGGGGTGCCGCTCGCGGCGATTTCCGCGATGATGTCGAGCTGCTCGCCAGCTGTGACGCTGATGCTTGCCGGCGCGCCCTGTGGGACGCCTTCGCGGCGAAGAGCACGGTATTCGCGCACGGTATCCGCCACGGCACGAAGCGGCGCGTCTACGGCCACGCCGAGCATCAGCGTGGCGACGTGTTGCGGACTCAGGTCTGGCGAAACGCCAGGCGAGCCAGCGGGGAGAATTTGGGCTTCAGTGAGCGCGCGAGCGACCTCTTTGGTGCGGCCGGGATCGTAGCCGACGCGGCGCACGAGTCCGTCGCACGCCTGCTTGGTAGAAGGCATGTTTATTGTCCTTGAATAGAGCGGGAAATTGCAATTTCCCGTGTGGATGGTTGTAAAAAAGAAGGCCCGATAGCCGAGGCTATCGAGCCAATCTGCTCGCCTGCAGTACTTCTGCAATGGCGAGGGCCGATACCGTGGGGCAGTAGCGGCGACGCAGACGACAGAGCGGGCGCCTGCGAGGGAAAGAGGTGTTAGTTCTCCACCTCATACCTTTGAAAACGAGTTGGGGTACAAATCAGGCAGCGAGGCCCAAATATCGCGCTTCAGCCGCGGCAAGCTCCTTCCGCCGAGCCTCGACGCGACGACTGCAAGCCGCGGCTTGATCTGCCATTTGGCGGTCAATCATCTGCCATTGATCGCGAAGACGATCGATGCCGCTATACACAACCCACTTCGCCCTGGCGCTCCGGGCTTTCCACCGATGGCCAAGATCCCTTCCGATCTCGGTCAGGGTGCATCCGTCAAGCACCGCGTCTTCAAATGGAACGAGGAGGACACCCAAGCCAGCCCGCAGCGCCGCCAGGATTGGCTGGCCATCAATTCTGGCTATCCGCTCGTCCTCACTTTTCGCCAGCCGCAGCGGCGTTTGCGTCCTAGTGCCGTTCTCGTCGTCGGCTGCATTGGTGCGCTGGCCGACGCTCACGCGCTGCTTCACGGTATGCCTTGTCTCGCGATAGGAGATTTCCCCGCCCGACAGCATGGCGCCCGTCCATCCACCTTTCTCGGCTCGCTGAAACGGCTTGTCGAAATTCTTTCCAGAGAGGTGCAGGCTACGGTTTTCGACGCTGATGCCTTCCTCGCTGATGTCGAGTTCGTCATCGTACGGCGAGGTGCCGACCACCTCGCAGAGTAGCCGATAGCGAATGATCCATGGGATGTCGTCATGCCTGCGATCGCGGCGTAGGGCCTCGACAATGGGCAACGGCGCCGCATCGTTGTCATTCGCGGCTGCATGCTTGCGCGGCTTCCATTTGCTCGGACCGCGGGGCGGCCTGTAGCGGCAGATGGTGATGGCTGGCGCCGATGCCATCAGGTCGGCCAACTCGCGCCTGGCGAGCGCCTTTGCGGAAGGGATGGTCGTGTCAACTTCGAACGCTACCTGCAGATTGCTATTCGCGACGTCGAACACAGGCGTGTCGTCGTTGGCCGCAACGCGACCTCCCGCCTCGAGGACGGCCTCCAGATTTTCCATTGATGCTCTGTTCCCAAGGTCGCCCCACGCGACCGTTGCATTGTGCCGGCATTGCCGGCTGCCTGCCGCCTTGGTGGCGGTCTTTTCGTTATCTAGGGTCGGCGAGCCCCACAAACACTAAATATAGTGTCGACGCCTGATTTTTTCCAGCGACGAAGAATGCCAGAGCGGCAAATTGTGCCACAAGGCTGCAACGGGGCAATCCGCACCGCAAAGATTTGCCATTGCCACTCGGCGGTTAGACGAGGTCGGCGAAGGCGCTGCGGTGCGGCACGAAATCGAACCTGTGAATCCTTGCGGCATCCTGTGAATAACGGGCAACCGAAATCAGCGGTTCAACGAGGAAAATCAATAGTTTGCGCGTCTCACGAGTCGTCGCACAATCCAGATTCGTAAAAAATCCGTTAGTCGTGGTCTTGCAAACGGGTCCGCGAATCCGCACCATTTAGAAATCGCACCGGAATGATCCTTTCCTAATGGAGAATTCCGCGTGCGCACTTCCCGAAAAACAAAGCAGCGACCATGGTGGCACCTCTCGCGCGACGAAGGGTTCAAGGTGCTCGCTATCGCCGTATCGATCATCCTTACGATCTTGTCGAAGTGCGGCGGCTGAAACCTCGCATGGATCTATTCGCAGGATCCGGTGGGCCTTTCAACGGCCCGCACGCCGCTTCGCCTGTCCTGGCGGCCCGAACTCTCGTTCAGCCCATATTGGACGCTCTGGCGGGTGATAGCCTCTGTAGAACTCTTCCATATAGGCCAACACGTCGTTGCCGATCCGTCTCCATGTAGTTTCGGCGAGGTCGCGCGGAACATAATGCCGGTCTTCAACAACACCAGCATCGACCAGTTCATCAAAAAAGTCGTGCCCGCTTTGCATGAACATCATCCATGCTTTCGCCTCGTCAGGCCTGGCCTTGGATGCGCGTCTTCTTACCGGCATGCGTTATCTCCCTGTGCGCTACACCAAGCTAGCAGGGGGTCGTAACCGGCTGCTCTGCACTCCGTGGTCAACCGTGCCAATTCTGCGTTCTCGGCTGGCGTTAACGACGGCTGGCGCCAGAACCGCCAAACCTCTCGGAGCGCCTCGACCGGCATTCCGTCGCGGCGTCTATCGACTCTGCGCTTCACCGGCATCAGGCAGCCCTCCTTCCATAGTCGCGTGTGCGAGGCGCCCTTGGTGCGTCCGACGTGTCGACGTCCAGGCCAAGCTCGCGGAGACCACGCAACACTGCAGTGCGCGCATCCCGCTCAATGGCCACGGCCGGGTGCGCCTTCGGCGTGCCGTAACGGTCCACGACGGTAAGCCCTTCCTTGGTCACAAGGTCGCGTGCCGCGTCTGCCCGGTCCATGGCTTCGGCTGTGCGGCAGAGGATTTCAAAATGATGCCGCTCTAGGGCAAAATCTTCTAGGATTCTCGCACAGAATTTTCGTGTTTTGGCACTCAGGTGCCGTGGAATCTTGTGGTCATTCATGGTATAAGTCGTTGTTCCCTAACAATATTGAGGTTCACCGGACGAATCGGGGCACGGCGAATGCACGCAATGGGGTTGCGAGCGGTCCGTGGAGTCGATGCCCCTAGAGATGGAAGTACCCCCTCCGGCGGGCTGGGCGTGGAACCGCGGCGATGCAGCCACGTTGCAGGTCCTCAACGAGGATCGGATCGATGTTAAAATTGCTGATGTTTGGGCTGGTCGGTTACGTGGCCATGATGATTGTTCGTGAGAACTCTCGCGAAGCGGCACGGAGTCCGCCTCGCGATGGAGAGCCCGCACGCGGGACGCGTAGGTCATCGCCGAGGCGTCGATCGCCCAAACGCTGATTCGCTCTCGGGCTTTGGCGCCCACTGAAGGGCCGAGCCAATTTATTTAAAAGTGGAAGCAACCGGGATATCCATGGCGCGTTGGGGTGCACAAACCCCAACCGGAGATCCCCATGACCGACCAACGTTTCTCAAAACCAGTTTCTATTTTCGTTGGAATGGGATTTCCCGTTGAGGTTCGTTCAGTGTTGGACGCTCGCCAAGTTCTTGATGAATGGAGCGGCAGCCGTGGTCCAACCTTCGCCGCAGCCCTCGCGGCTTGCCAATCGGCTCTCGTTAGCGATCAAGACGTGGAGGCCGCCCGTGTTTTGTTCGAGGCGTTCGCCAGGTCACGTGGAATCTTGGCGCCCGACGCGATTGAAATTTCAGCCGCACGCATGGCCGAGGACTGGTTGGCAACCTGATTGTCGTTGGCTGGCGGCGCCAGGTCGGGCCTGAGTTTGTAGAGTTCGACCCACGTTATGGTGCGTCGCGTGACGGTCTCGTTGGCTGGCGATGCCTTAATCATGCGCGCCTCACGTACGTTTCGGTTTCCAGCATGAGGTCCCGGCCGTGTTGGGTTTCAACAATGAAGACCAACTCGCCGTCCTCGTCCTTTGTCACGCCAATCACCCGGCACGGCTCCCATGGGCAGTCTAGGCCGCCTTTGTCGTTTTTGATGAAGCGCTGACGTTCAGCGGCGTATGCTTCGATTGCAAACATGTGATTTCCATTTGTTCTCTCCTCTGTTGGTTGCCTGCGTTAGGCAGGCGAGTTGGGTTACGCGGCTTCCCGCGCAGGTTCGCTATTGTCGTTGTTGGCTTGGTATTGCCGACCGTCTTCCAACGGTCGGGCGTTACCAACGCCGACGGGGGTTATAGGGGGTGTGTGAGCAGCACCGTTGGAAGGCGTTGGTAGACCGTTCGAAGGTACCGTTGGAAGCAAGGCGGCACGCCCCTGTTTCACCTCATCCGCTACGACGACCAACCGTTGGCGCTGCCGAGAGGGAGATCCTTCGGTTATCACTGCTGCTGTGCCAGCAGCCAGCGACCTATGCATCGCTTCTTCCAGAGCCTTCTTCGACACGCCGTCGCGATCCGGCCGCTTGGCCATCACGGTGGGCGCGTAACTGGAACTGCGGTTTGGACTGACGTTCTGACCGCTGCCGTTGATGGCGGAAAGCAATCTGAGAAACACCTTGTCGGCAGCGCCAGCCAACAAACCCGCGGCCGGCGACGGCTTGCCGTCATCCAATACAAACGCGCCTTCCTGCCAACGCAGCTTCAGTTCGCCGCCCTTGGCCGCATAATTCGCCTTCATGCCTTTCAATGTGCGGAGGTTGTCATCGTCCTTGTCCGCGGTGAGGTAGAGACGCGCTCGCACAGAATTGCTCCATGCCGTCGACCCCGACGTGCCGGTGCCGGTCTGCATGCCGGCGACTGACGGATGCGACAGCAGCACGATGGCGCAGTTGATCTTTATCGCGAGCTTGCGAAGCATGGAGATGAACTGGCGAACTTGGCTCCGCTTGATCTCGTCGCCACCGAAGAGGTCGGCGGACGTATCGAGGATGATGAGCTTGGGCTCGTAGCTCTCCGCAAAGTCGGCAAAGTCTAGCCACAGTGCGGTCGGCTGCATAACGCCATGCTTATCCGGTGCCGATAGAAGCGCATCCATGTCCGCAGCTGGCAGCAACCGAAAAAGGTGCAAGTCGGACAGGTCGCCGCCCAACGCCTTAGCGATATCGGCAAGCCGACGATGAAACTCGTCAGCCTCATCTTCGGCGCCAAGATAGATGACCTTGCCGCCCCACGGCTCGAGGCCGAGAGTTTCGACGCACATTGCACCTGCTGCACCAATCTGCGCCGCCAGGAGGCTTTTTCCCACACCGCCGTCACCGGTAAGCAACGTCACCTGCCGCATTGGGATCATATCCGGCACGTACCACTGCCGCACGGGGATCGGCTCGCCGTGCCAATGTGCTGGGTTTACCAAAACAAGCTCGGCCGGCTCCGCCAACGGCTTGCGCCCGCCCTTGATGGTGTAGGTATACGGCTCGCCGTCGTCGCCAATGCCAACGGTTACTTGCTCACCGTCGACAGTTGCTCGGTAGATTGACGCGTGGCCGCCAACCGGGCTGGTTTTGTGGATCTCTCCACCATAGCGCTTTTGAAGACGTTTCAGACGTATGACGCACTCCGCCGCATCATGGCCACGCGGAACGGGCGTATCGGAAGGGCGAAGGTGCGGGCCGGTGCCGAAGTTGCCGCGATTGCCGCGGTCGAACAATACTACCGCGCCGTGCTTGCTAGCCTCGATTACCGTTCCAGCGCCATGTGTGTCGTGCTCGACGCGATCGCCAACCTTGTAAGAGTTCTCAGGCTGCTGCGGTGCGATCATGCGGCTTACGCTCCTCAAGCGCGGCCAGAGCAGCGCGGGCGATTTCATCGACTAGGGCAGGGGAGAAGGTGACGCAGCGCTGACCGTCTGCATTCGGCGCATACACCGAAAAGCCACCTGCGGAACGCTGTTTAAGGCGTAGGCCGAAAAGCCTAAGTTCGTCGCTTAGCGCGATGTCGAAGCGCGCAACGGTTTGCCCGTAGCCTGGCGGCTCGGGGCGTATATCCATGATATGCAAGGACGGAATCCTTATCCTGAAAGTTAGGTAACAGCGAAAAAACGCTATGGGATTCAATGGTACAAAGGTTAGGCGATACTCGCGCTAAACGATTGTTTTAATTCAATTTTGTTAATCCTGCCGGGATCGCCAATACTTTCAGTTGCTTGACTTGTCGCCCCGCATGCAAAATGCCCCGGACGATGCCGGGGCCTGCTTTCGACGTGCCGCAGCTACCTAAAATTTGTACGCAGCGCCGATGCGGAGGTCGTTGATCGAGAGCCGATCCTCGAGAGGAGACCAACCACCACCGACCTGGAACAGTTTCTTGCCGAAATCGCTGTAGCGATATTCAGCGCGAACGACCAAGTTGTCGGTCGCCGCGTATTCCAAGCCCAGGCCCAATGTCCACCCTGTTCGGGTCGCATCGTGCGAGAATGGAAGGCTCTGTGTCTCATTCACGTTCTGGCGCGCAACGGCCAACCCCCCGGCGAAATAGGGCAAGAAGCGATCAACGCTGTAGCCAACTTTGCCGCGAAGCGCGGCAGTCCAGTCAACCTTTGATCCATAGCGGAAGAATGTGTCCGGGATGCTGGAGCCGATATAGTGGCCTCTCACGCCATCCTTCTTCAGACCCGCGAATGTGAAATCGGCATCGGCGCCGAGAACAACACCATTGTCGAACTGATAATTGTAACCGCCATATATGCCCCCCAAGACGCCAGCGGGCTTCGCGGGAACCTCGTAATAGCCGGTGTTGTCGAACGAGAGGAACGTCCAATCATCTTTACCCCAGCCATATCCTGCCTGCGCGCCAACATAAGCCCCTGACCAATTGTAAGTTGATGCAACCGGCAGTTGCGAACCGGCCTCCGTGGCCAAAGCGCTAGTGGTCAGGAGCCCTAGTATTGCTGCGGTCTGAAAGATAAATCGCATGCTGCCCACCCCTCGAGATTGATGGTGCATGAGTGGCACATTTTTTTTGTGTGAGGGAATGGCTGACAGCGCTCGGTTGTATTTTTCCAGCCAGGTGTTTCCCAAATGCATCTCGGCGCATGTCCCCAAAAGAGCAGACTATGCGCATTTCAGGCGCCCGGCGCTCCGGACTCACTCCACCAGCACATGCGCCTCGCGCGCGGCGCCGATGAACGCGTCCCTGGCTGCGTCGGCCGAGACCTCGCCGCTCATCGCCCGGCGGCAGGCGCGCAACGCCGAACCGTGCAGCGCGCTGCCGGCGTCGCGCCATTGGCCCGCCAGCAGTTCTGCCGCCTGCTGTGCGCTGGAAATGTGCCTGATCGCGCCCGCGACACCCACCGAAACCGTGACCGGCCTCGAAAACCATCCCTGGGTCATGTCGGGAACCCTCATTGCCTTAACCCAACTAAACGCAGAAAAGGGCGCCGGGTTTCATTGCCGGTCTCAACAGGGCGTAAGGGCCGCCTTGGCCGCTCCCGCGGCCTTGGCGCGGCCGCCTTGAAACGGGCGGGGCGCCGCAAATGCGGCGCAAAAAATCGTTATATTCTTGCTGAAAGAGCGCCGTGCTGGTACTCCTTGATAGCGCCGGTTCGGAAATCTGCGAATCTGCGCCGGCTAGCGCCGCTTTCCAAGGCGCGCGAGTCGTCCCGGCCATGATCCCGAATGGTGGCAACCGGTTTTTCGAGAAGGATCATGGTCAAAACAAGAAGCAGAGCACAGTTCCGACTTCGTCGGGATGGTTGGCTCAGGTAACGCTCTGGATGTCTGATGCCATTGCCCCCGTGGCTTCGGAAGAGCACGAAGCATGGGGAAATCGATGGTCTCGAAGGAACTCACTTCCAACGCCGAAACCGCGGCAGCGTTTCTGACCGTGATGGGCAACGGGAAGCGGCTTTTGATCATGAACTATCTGGCTGCGGGCGAACTCTCGGTGGGTACTCTCGCCGAGAAGGTCGATCTCAGCCAGTCTGCCCTTTCGCAGCATCTTGCGAAGCTGCGCAGGTTTGGCCTGGTCGAAACCCGCCGCGACCGGCAGATGGTCTACTACTCCTGCAAGTCGACCGCAGCGCGCGAGTTGCTCGCCTTGCTCGATGGCCTGCTGGCGACGGAGCGCCCGCTCGCCGGCCAGCACCGGCAGTAT
>NZ_RZSG01000489.1:0-4588 GCF_003997725.1 Mesorhizobium sp. M4A.F.Ca.ET.050.02.1.1 | reverse complement strand
AGCAGCACCAGGCCGAGCGTGTCGCCATCGTCGACTGGGACGTGCATCACGGCAACGGCACGCAGGACATCTTCTGGGACGATCCGTCGGTGCTGTACTGCTCGACGCACCAGATGCCGCTTTACCCGGGCACCGGTGCCAGGAGCGAAACCGGCGCCGGCAACATCGTCAACGCGCCGCTGGCGCCTCGCACCGGCAGCGACACGTTTCGCGATGCCTTCCTGTCGCGCGTGCTGCCGTCGATCGACAATTTCGCGCCCGACCTGATCATCATTTCCGCCGGATTCGACGCCCACCATCGCGATCCGCTGGCCGAGATCAACCTGACCGAGGAGGATTTCGACTGGGCGACCGGCCAGCTGATGGAGCGCGCCGGGCGCCATAGCGGCAACCGGCTCGTCAGCCTGCTCGAGGGCGGCTACGATCTGCAGGGATTGGCATTTTCGGTCGCCGCCCATGTCGGGCGGCTGATGAAGGGATAGAGTATGGCAGGCGAAAGCAACGAGGACGTCAAGGCGATGAGCTTCGAGCAGGCGCTCGACGCGCTGGAAAAGATCGTCGATGATCTGGAACGTGGTGACGTGCCGCTCGACCAGTCGATCCGCATCTATGAGCGCGGCGAGGCGCTGAAGGCGCATTGCGACCGGCTGCTCAAGGCGGCCGAAGACAAGGTCGAGAAGATCAGGCTGTCGCGTGACGGCAAGCCGGTCGGCACGGAGCCATTGGACGCGGATTAGTCCGCACGGGGCGGGGCAGAGGAAAGCAGGCAGGAATCCAAGCGATGTGCCGAAACATCAAGACCTTGTTCAACTTCGAACCGCCGGCGACCAATGATGAGGTCCATGACGCAGCCTTGCAATTCGTGCGCAAGCTGAGTGGCTCGACCAAGCCCTCCAAGCGCAATGAGCATGCCTTCAACCATGCGGTCGAGGCGATTGCGGCCGCGGCGCGAGATTTGCTTGATTCGCTTGAAACGACACAGACTCCGCGCAATCGCGAGGAAGAGGCGGCCAAGGCAAAGGCCAGATCCGCCCTCCGTTTCGCCTGAGGGATCGGATGAGCTTCTTTCCGGGAAACGATCCTGAGCCCGGCGATTCGTTCGCCTGCGACCAGATCGAACTGATGGTCATTCCCAACGCCAAGGACATTGGCGGCTTCGAGGTTCGCCGCGCCCTGCCCACCGCGAAACGCCGTCTGGTCGGGCCGTTCATCTTCTTCGACCGCATGGGGCCGGCCATCCTGCGCGCCGGCCACGCCATCGATGTCCGCCCGCATCCACATATCGGGCTTTCCACCGTCACCTATTTGTTCGACGGCAGGATCAGACATCGCGACTCGCTCGGTACCGAAATGGTCATCGCACCGGGCGACGTGAACCTGATGACCGCCGGGCGCGGCATCGTCCATTCCGAGCGCACGCCTGAGGAATTGCGTGGCGCGCCGATGTCGATCTCCGGCCTGCAGACCTGGCTGGCGCTGCCCGACGGCAAGGAGGAAGTCGCACCGGTCTTCCAGAACACCGCGGTGATGCGCCTGCCCGAGATCGATGCTGAAGGCGTCAGCGGTCGCGTCGTCATCGGCGACTTTTCTGGACTGCGCTCACCGGTTTCGACCGCCTCGGACACCCTTTATGCCGATCTGAGGCTGGCGGCTGGCGCCAGCGTCAAGATTCCGGCCGATGCCGAGGAACGCGCCATCTACACGCTGGAAGGCGAGGTCTCGATTGCCGGGGACCGTTTCCCGGCCGAGCGGCTTCTGGTGTTCAAACCGGGCGACGAAATCGTGGTTTCGTCGGAGAACGGTGCCCATTTCATGCTGTTCGGCGGCGCCTCGCTCGGCTCCCGGCGCTACATCTGGTGGAATTTCGTTTCGTCGTCGAAAGAGCGCATCGAGCAGGCGAAAGAAGAATGGAAGACGGGCCGCTTCGATATCGTTCCCGGAGACGAGGAAGAGTTCATTCCGTTACCGGACAATTAACGTCAGAACCATCCGCGTCATTGACACGCATTTACATTCGCCGGGCGGCGGCATATTTCGCCCATGATCAACGTGCATGACATCAGGTTTGACCAGGCCTCTCAACAAGTGAACGCGACGCTGCAAACGCCACTCCTCGACAAGGTCCGCATCCCCGCGGATCTGAGGACGCTTGACGAAAGCGAGCTGCCGCAGCTCGCCTCGGAACTGCGCGCCGAGCTGATCGATGCCGTTTCCCACACCGGCGGTCACCTTGGCGCCGGGCTCGGCGTGGTCGAGCTCACCGTTGCGCTACACTACGTCTTCAACACGCCGGACGACAGGCTGATCTGGGATGTCGGCCACCAGGCCTATCCGCACAAGATCCTGACCGGCCGCCGCGACCGCATCCGCACCTTGCGGCAGGAGGGCGGCCTTTCCGGCTTTACCCGGCGGGCCGAGAGCGAATACGACCCCTTCGGCGCGGCCCACTCCTCGACCTCGATTTCCGCCGGCCTTGGCATGGCTGTCGGACGCGAGTTGTCCGGCGGACGCAACAACGTCATTGCCGTCATCGGCGACGGCGCCATGTCGGCCGGCATGGCCTATGAGGCGATGAACAATGCCGGTGCCCTCGATGCCCGGCTGATCGTCATCCTCAACGACAACGACATGTCGATCGCTCCACCGACCGGCGCGATGAGCGCCTATCTAGCGAGGCTCGCCTCCGGCAAGGCCTATCTCGGCCTGCGCGATTTCGGCAAGAAGCTGACCTCCTACCTCGGCAAGCGCGCCGATCGCGCCATCACGCGGGCAGTCGAGCATGCGCGCGGCTACGTTACCGGCGGCACGCTGTTCGAGGAACTCGGCTTTTATCACATCGGCCCGATCGACGGGCACAATCTCGAGCATTTGATCCCGGTGCTGAAGAACGTCCGCGACAATGCCGACGGCCCGGTGCTGATCCATGTCGTGACCCAGAAGGGCAAGGGCTATGGCCCGGCGGAAGCCGCCGCCGACAAATATCACGGCGTCAACAAATTCGACGTCATTACTGGCGCGCAGGCCAAGGCGCCCGCCAACGCTCCAAGCTACACCAAGGTCTTCGCCGAGAGCCTGATCCAGGAAGCGCACGCGGACGACCGCATCGTGGCGATCACCGCCGCCATGCCGAGCGGCACCGGGCTCGACCTCTTCGGCGAGGTTTTCCCGACCCGGACGTTCGATGTCGGCATCGCCGAGCAGCATGCGGTGACGTTCGCCGCCGGGCTCGCCACCGAGGGCTACAAGCCCTTCGCCGCCATCTATTCGACCTTCCTGCAGCGCGCCTACGACCAGGTTGTCCATGACGTGGCGATCCAGAAGCTGCCGGTGCGCTTTCCAATCGACCGCGCCGGCTTCGTCGGCGCCGACGGCGCCACCCATTGCGGCGCCTTCGACACCACCTTCCTCGCGTCGCTGCCCGGCTTCGTCGTCATGGCAGCCGCCGACGAGGCGGAGCTGCGCCATATGGTGCGCACCGCCGCTCATTACGATGAAGGCCCCATCGCCCTCCGCTATCCGCGCGGCAACGGCGTCGGCGTCGACATGCCGGAACGCGGCTCGGTGCTCGACATCGGCAAGGGCCGCGTCCTCAAGGAAGGTACCAAGGTGGCGCTGCTCTCCTTCGGCACCCGCCTGCAGGATTGCCTGACGGCGGCCGAGGAACTCGGCGCGGCGGGCCTTTCGACCAGCGTCGTCGACGCCCGCTTCGCCAAGCCCCTGGATGAGGATCTGATCCGCCGGCTCGCCCGTTCGCATGAGGTGCTGGTGACGGTCGAGGAGGGCTCGGTCGGCGGTTTTGCCAGCCAGGTGCTGCATTTCCTCGCCCACGAAGGACTGCTTGAAAGCGGCCTCAAGGTGCGGCCGCTGGTGCTGCCGGACGCTTTCACCGACCACGCCAAGCCCGAGAAAATGTATGCCGACGCGGGACTGGACACGGCGGGCATCGTGCGGACCGTCTTCGTCGCCCTGGGCCAGGCTGCACAGGCCCAGCGCGCCTGAATCAAAGTCTGAGGCCTCTGAATCACTTTGCCGGCTTGCGGTTGTAACCAACTGTTTACGCTGCCGTTTGCCGCTTTGATTACCCTGTCTCTTGGCCGTTTTTCAACGGCGGCCTGCTAGAAGCCTCCCAGGGACACGGGGCAACGACAATGAACAGGTTTGTGTGCGGCATCGCCTTTTTGGCGCTGGCCGCTGCGCCGGCGAGGGCCGAGACGCGCTACGACCGCAACCTCGAAAAGGCGGTGATGGACATTGTCGCCGGCAAGATCGGCGATATCCGCGGCGGCTTTTCCTACAAGCAGGTTCCACAACTGGTCGGCCTGCCCGACACCCCGCCGGCGGTGCCGGTCGATCCGCCACGCCGGCAGGCCTCTGGCAATGCCAATGACGGCCTGGCGCCGGCTGTCGAGCGGCCGGTCTCGCGAACCATCTTCTAGTGCCCCTGTGCCAATGTCCTTGCCTTCGCGACCGGCTTTCGCCAAGGAAGGCCGATGAACTCCGCATTGCCAGCCAGTCCTCGCGAGCGGCTGGCGAACAGGCCGCGCTGGACGAGCAATTCGTCGAGCCGCTGGCGAGGACTGGCTGGCAA
>NZ_RZSG01000488.1:0-4590 GCF_003997725.1 Mesorhizobium sp. M4A.F.Ca.ET.050.02.1.1 | reverse complement strand
TTCCTGAGCAGCGATGCCGGCGCGCTTGCGCTGGCGGCCCATATTCTCCTGGTCGACCAGAATTCGCCGATCCAGGCGGCAGCCGCGCCAGCCGCCATATCCGCGCGGCAGGCGAGCACCAACTAGCCGCGCGCGCCGCCTTCCGCTTGATCTCGGCGGTCGCGGACCGCGCCATCAAACCATTCCCCATTCTTTCGCGCCGCGACCCGCGCGGCGGCCGTCCGTGGTCGCGTGGCGCGCCATTTTCGGAAACATGTTCACTGCAACTTCAACGCAACGCATCAAGACATTCAAGACACTGACGCGCGGTGCCTCGGCCGCGCTGTTTCTCTCGGTCCAGGCCGGGCTTACCGCACTCAGGACACATTCCTGAGTCAAAAGCCCGGCCAAAGCGATTTTTCAGGACGAACGCCGGTGCCGTGACAGCACCGGTCGGGGAGACTTGGAATGGACAGATTGCAATTCGAGGTGCCGGTGCGCATCGCGCCTGCGCCCGGCCTGCCGGTCGAGGAGATCTACGGCGTCGAGCAGGCGCTCGATTTCCTGCAGGCCTGGCCGGCCCGTCGCCAGGGCAAGGTCCATGAGGCCGCCTTCAACGCCTGCTTCGGCGCCACGGTGGATGTGGTCAAGACCGAGGATGCCTGTCGCGCCTTTATGGCGTTCTGCCGCGTCAGCGGCCTGCTGGCCAGGGACATGATGGTTCCCGGCAAGCGCGGCGGCGAGGCGAGGGGGCTGCGGGTGTAAGCTTGCATCGTCCGCCTTTGCCGGCATCTAGCGGCTGAATTTCAGGTCCGGCTTGTCGCCGTCCCAACCCTGAAGCCCTCCAGGCGCCTCGCGAAAGCGCAGGCACCTTGTGCCCATCTTGCCGGCGATGCAGATCTGGTCGCCTTTAACGGACCAGCTTACGGACAGCGTGAAGGGCATGGGGCCACGGATGCTTCCCGTCCCATCCTTCTTGAGCGTGAATTTGAGCGTCTTGCCGTCGGGTGTATCCGCAGACCAGGGACGGCCGTCGGCGAGAACGGCGGCTGCCCTCTGCGGCGACAGGAAGGCCTGGTCCTGCGCGGCAAATGCAGCACCACCGGTAAGAATTGCGATCGAGGCTGCCACGAGCGGCACATTGATCTTCATTGCGATCTCCAGTCTTCGCTTGATTTGTTGGAAGGGCAGTCGGCCCGCATTCAGCCCGAAAAAGACACGCCCCGGTGGCGCATCCCAGTCTGCACGCCGCGAACGATCAGCCGGGACAGGATTTCCATGTCCAGCGGCATTCGCGGACGCCAGACATCAAGGAGAAGGGCGATCCGGGGCTGGTCGGCGTGGTTTGTCACCTCGTGCGGGAAGGTGTCGTCCCACAACATGCATTCGCCGTCGGCGATGCGTCTTTCCTGATGGTTGATCATCATGATCGTTGCCGGCCGCCCATCAGCCTGGCGCGGGATGGCGAGGCCAAGGTGAAACCGCATGATGCCGCGAAAAGGTCCGCGATGGCTGGGGATGTGCTTGCGCGGGGCCAGGAACGAGATCGCCGCCGATTTTACCTCCGGGCATCCGGCAAGCAGCCGGCTGAGCACCGGCATACGCACCAGGTTTTCCGGAACCGGAAGATCGTAGGCCTTGAGCACGAACATGCGCCAGTCGAGGCCGTCATTGGCCGAGATCTCCGCCTGCTCCGGCATGATATCGTGGAAGCGCGGCACCTTGCCGTGTTGCACCGAAAGCGCCTCGTCGCGGATCGCCTGCCAGGCGGCGGTGAACTTCGTGGCATTGGGAAAATGCGTGCCGGCATCAAGAATCGCCGGTGCATCTATGCGCTTTTCGTAGATACGACGGACGAGACCGGTTCCGAGATCGTAGGCGCTCGACATTTCATCACCTCGATGGGTTTACAGATATGGTGGGCGATTGCTTCCGGGCTGTTGCTCACGGAGATTTGTTTGCGCTGTTGAACTCTGCCTCCAATGTCATTGCGTCTTCGCGGCCAGCCTGGGGCCGGTGCTGGCGTCGACGATTTCGGGCTTTGCACTGTCGATGACGCCGTCCCAGCCACCGCCGAGTGCCTTGTTGAGCGCGATGTAGTCGGTGGCCAAGGAGACGCGGCCTTGCAGCATCGTGTCCTCGGCCGAATAGAGCGAGCGCTCAGCGTCCAGCACATCGAGCAAATTGGTTTCGCCGGACGTGTAGAGCGTCCGCTCGAGACGCGCCGCGTCGCCGTAGGATTTCGCCGACGAGGCAAGCTTGCCATTCCTGATGCGCTCCTGCGTCAGCGAAACGCTGGCGTTTTCCACATCCTCCAGCGCCGTCAGCACCGATGCCTTGTAGGCGATGAAATACTTGTCGCGCTCGGTCCTGGCGACGTCGGCGGCTGCCTCCAGCTTGCCGGCGCTGAACAGCGGCACGCTGAGCGTCGGCCCAAAGGACCAGCCGATGGTCGAGTTCTTGCCGAGATCGCCGAGCCTGAGGGCCGAGGTGTCGATGTTCCCGGTCAAGCTGACGCTCGGATAGCGGGCCGCCTCGGCCTGGCCGATCCTGGCGGTGTACTGAGCGTATTGCCGCTCCGCCAGGCGCACGTCGGGGCGGGCAAGCAGGATATCGGCGGGAATGCCGGCCGGCACCGGCAGGCGAGGCGCGGGAATAGGCGCGCCACGCTTCAGCCTGTCGTTCAGAGCCGCCGGCGGCCGTCCGGTGAGGACGGAAAGACGGTGCACCGCCTCGGCATAGCTTGCCTCCAGCGTCGGCACGTCGGCCTCGGTGCTCGCTGCCTGTCCCATGGCCTTGGCGACATCGGCTGCCGTCGCCGTGCCGGCTTCAGCCATGGTGCGGGTAAGGGCCGCGGTCTGTTTTTGCGACGCCGCCGAGCGGCGGGCAAGTTGAATACGGGCCTGATAACCGCGCGCCTGGGCGTAGTTCGAGGCGACATCGCCGATCATTGTGAGCAGCGTCGAGCGCAGCTCTTCCTCTGACGCATCCAGCCCGTAGCGGGCCGCCTCGACGCTTCTGCGGTTAGCACCGAACAGGTCCAGTTCCCAACTGGCGTCGAAACCGGATTGATATTCGCTGTAGACACTGTCCGAACCCGAGGTGGTCACGGCTGACTTGTTGCGCGTTGCCGATCCCGAGCTGTCCACGGACGGGAACAGGCTCGCCGCGCTCTGGCGATAGCTGGCGCGGGCCTCGCGTATCCTGGCCTTGGCGGTGGCGACGTCGAGATTGCCGGCAACCGCTTCCTCTACGAGCGCGTCGAGCTCCGGGTCGCTCAGCCGCTGCCACCATTTCGACAATTGTGCCGGCTTTGCCGGCGAAGCCTTCTTCTGGCTGCTCCAGGCCGCCGGCATCGGCAGAAGCGGCTTCTGATAGTCCGGGCCGACGACGCACCCGGCGAGCGTGGTCGCCGCCAGCATGACGACGCTCAGCCTAACCCAACTCGTCATACGCGTTACCTCAAATTCGATTGATCTTTGCCGGGCGCGAACAGTGCGCTCTGGCGGGATGGTCGAGCTGCAGGATCCAATCGGGGTCGCCTGGCGATCAGGCGTTCCCGGTTAGGCTTTCGGGCGAGACGGTAGGCTTTGCGGCTTCGGGCCCCTCGGCCAGCAGCTTGCTCAAATGGCGGGCGAGGAAGCGCTGGATGTCGTCCATGAAGGTGTAGACGACGGGCACGTAGACGAGGCTGAGCACGGTCGAGGAGAGGAGCCCGCCGATCACCGCGATCGCCATCGGCGCGCGCGTCTCGGCGTCGGCGCCGATGCCGAGCGCGATCGGCAGCATGCCGGCGCCCATGGCGATCGAGGTCATGACGATCGGTCGGGCGCGCTTGCGGGCGGCGTCGAGCAGCGCCTCGAAGCGGCCGAGGCCACGCTCCTTCTCGGCGACCAGCGCATATTCGACGAGCAGGATCGAGTTCTTCGCCGCGATGCCCATCAGCATCAGAAGGCCGATCAGCGGCGTGACGCCAAGCGCGTTGCCGGTGAGGAGCAGCAGGCCGAGCGCGCCGCCGACCGAGAGCGGCAGCGCGACCAGGATGGTCACCGGCTGGACGAAGCTGCGGAACAGGAGGACCAGCGTCAGATACATCAGCAGGATGCCGGCGGCGATCGCCGTGGCGAAGCCGGTGAACAGCTCCTGCATGCGGGCGGCGTCGCCGCGCGCCAGCTCGTGGACGCCGGCCGGCAGGCTCCGCATGATCGGCAGGGCGCGGATGGCCGCGGTGCCTTCGCCTAATGTCAGACCGGAAAGATCCGCCTCGACGGTGGCGCTGCGGCTGCGCTCCACCCGGGTCAGGCTGTTCGGCCCGGCGTTGAAGCCGATGTCGGCTACGGCGCCGAGCGGGACTGTGCCCTTGGAGCCGGTCAGCGGCAGGACGGCAAGCTTTGCCGGATCGTCGATGACGCCGTCCGGCAGGGTGACGACAATCGACACCTGGCGATCGCCAAGGTTGAACTTCGCCAGGTTGGTGTCGGTGTCGCCGATGGTGGCGATCTTGACCGTCGCAGCGATCTCCGTCGGCGTGACACCAAGCTCGGCCGCCTTGGCGCTGTCGGGGCGCACGATCAGCTCGGGCTTGGTGGTCGCGGCGGTCGAGGTCGGGTT
>NZ_RZSG01000487.1:0-4593 GCF_003997725.1 Mesorhizobium sp. M4A.F.Ca.ET.050.02.1.1 | reverse complement strand
GCACAGGTTCGTGGTCATCCACGACGGCTATTTCTGCGCCGCCGAGGAGCCGGTGATCGTCGACAGGATCGCAGCGCTGCGGCCGGATGTGCTGCTCGTCGCCATGGGCGTGCCGCGCCAGGAATTGTGGATCGCGCGCCACATCGACGCCCGTCACTGCACGCTGCCGATCGCGGTTGGCGCGCTGCTCGATTTCCTGAGCGGCACGGTGCCGCGCGCGCCGCTGTGGATGCGCCGTCTCAGGCTCGAATGGCTGTTCCGGCTGCTGATCGAGCCAGGCCGCCTCTGGCGCCGCTACGTCGTCGGCAACCCGCTGTTCCTGTGGCGCGTCGCCAGGCAGAAATTCTCGGCCGCCGGAGCGCGTCCTTGAACAGCCGCTTCGTCCCGGATGCAACGGCCGAAGTCCAGCGGCTGCCGCCGGCGCCGACGGCCGCGGTGGTGACCGCCAGCTATGCGCCGGATTTTGAACGCTGCCGTCTGCTGTGCGAGACGATGGACCGCCAGCTTTCCGGGTTCGCGCGCCACTACATACTGGTCGAGCATCGCGACGTGGCGCTGTTTCGCCAACTGGAGAACCACCGTCGCATCGTCGTCGACGAACGCGATCTCCTGCCGCGCTGGCTGCATGTCGTCGACGATCCGTTCTCCCTGTTTCGCCGCCGCGTCTGGCTCAGCCTGAGGACGCAGCCGCTGCGCGGCTGGCATGCGCAGCAGCTCCGCCGCATCGCCATTGCCGGCCATGCTGGCGAGGACGTGCTGATCTTCTGCGATTCCGACGTCGCCTTTCTCAGGCCGTTCGACGCCAGTGCCTTCTGGCGTGACGGTAAGGTGCGGCTGTTCCGGCGCGATGGCGTCCTGGCGAACGATGGTCATGACGAACATCGCATCTGGTCGCGTAATGCCGGCGCGGCGCTCGGCATCGATCCGACCAAGATCACGGTGCACGATTACATTTCGACGCTGATCGCCTGGCGGCGCGAGACCGTCACGGCGATGTGCAGCCGGATCGAGAATGTGCATGGCCGCGACTGGGTCGCGGTCCTCGGCTCGGCGCGAAAATTCTCCGAATGCATGATCTACGGCCGCTATGTCGACGACGTGTCGGAGGGGGCCGGCCATTTTCACGGTTCGGAAGAATTCTGCCGCGTCCACTGGACCGGCGAGCCCCTGTCGGACGATGACTTCCGCCGTTTCGTTGCCGGCATGGCGCCCGAACAGGTGGCGATCGGCTTGCAGTCCTTCATCGGCACCGACATCGGCCGCATCCGCCGCCTGATCGGGCTCGCTTAGCCTAAGCAGAATTAGATGGCCTTGGCCGGCCTGCGCATCGCCGAGTAAGTGAGAAACGCCGAGGCGAGATAGAGCAGCAGGAAGACGACGTTGAGCGACAGCACCAGGTTGGACGTGTCGGCGATCGTCGTCAGCACATAGATCAGGAGCACCGCCTTGAGCCCGGCAAGCAGGCCGAGATTGAGCGCCCGGACGGCTGTCTGGCCGCGCGCGAACAGCAACTCGGCCTGGTATTCGACCAGATTGCGCAGGCCGGGCACGCAGATGGCTAGCGCCACCAGGGGCGCCGCCTCCGCGACATTCCTGCCCAGCGCGTTGGGGAAGAAATGCAGCACGATGCCGAGCGCGGCGAGCGCCAGCGTCGAGACCAGGAACACACCGCCCTCGATGCCGCTCTTGACGGCCAGCCGCGACAAGAGCTCCGGTGCCCGCATCATCCGTTGCACCAGCATCATCGAGAAGGTGCGGATCGGGATCGCCGTCAGGTCGACGAGGCGCATGATGATGGCGTAGATGCCGGCGAGATGAGCGCCGCCGATCGACAGCACCAGCAGCTTGTCGAACTCCATCTGCAGGTAGAACAGGACCTCGGCGCCGGCGACATAGATCGAGTCGGCGAGCCGCCTGAGATAAAGCTCGGTGCGCAGTCGCAGCCGCTGGCGCGGATAGAAGAAGCCGAAGGCGATGGCGAGCGAAGCCGCGTTGGCGCCGATGTAGTACCAGGACCAGACGCCGACGCTGTGCTGCGCCGCCAGCATGAACAGCACCGCGCCGAGCGCCCTTAGCGCGGTCGCCAGGATCGCCAGCACGGCGGCCCGGCCGAACTTGCCGAGCCCGTTGTTGACGATCAGCGCCACCTCGACCGGCCGCCACAGCAGCGCCTCGGCGAAGACGACCGCGGCGAACACCGGCAGCGGCACGGTGCCGGCGAAGAAGATCAGGTAGACGACGTAGGATGCCGCCGCCAGAACCGGCAGCGAGACGATGCCGAGCAGCAGGAAGCCGGCGGTGAAGGTGCCGATCAGGTTGGGGCGGATCGTGGCGGTGCGGTAGAGCGCCGAGATGAAGCCGAAAGCGAGGACGCGAGACAGCATGACGCCCGCCGCCGAAGCGGTGGCGAACATGCCGAATTCGGCGATCGACAGCGTGTTGGCCAGCGCGATGAAATAGGCGAGCGAGAACACCAGCCGTCCGCCCGCGCCGCTGATTGCGGAAAAATAATCGAAAACCAGCTTCCGGCGCGCGGCCACGAAGGCGCCGATCCGGGTGAGGCTCCGCCTCTGCGGTATGTCGCTGGCATGGGTCATAGATCCGCCGGACCATAGGCCGGAAAGCTTAACGTGCCGTTCTGGAGAGGCTTCGACTGCGCCCGAAAACCATGCAATCAGGGCGCGAAAACTCGCCTTTCTGGCGCCGAAATTAACCTTTTGTTTCCTATGCCTGTTTAGCGTGGCTTAACGATTGGCCGACCGCCTCTCCCAAGCCGCCGAAGAGTAAAGCTCCAAGACAATGGTCGACAGGGACAACCGTGAGGACTGGAGGCGTGAGCGCTCGCTGCTGGCGCTCGGTCAGGCCATGCGTGGCGAGGATGACGCCTCTCTGGTCGCGATCGGCGACCGCGCCAACCAGTCATGGCGCGAGGATGCGGCGGAGCGCCACCGTCTCGCACGCGCGCAGCGCGAGACGCGCTCGCCCGCCGGCGTCGAGCCGGGCCGATATCAGGCCGATCGGCAGCCGATCGCCAACGAACCGCACGTCGAGGACGGCTGGGCCAAGCGAAGCGACTATGCGCGCGAGGAGCCGGCGGGACTTTCGCAAGGCCACGCGCCTCAGGCCGCGCTCGATCCCCGCCATGCTGCGAACGTGCGGCGGCCCGCCGTCGACGATGCCGACAGCGAGCAGTGGAAGCCGCTGATCGACCCGATGCAGGTCGTGCGCGGCATTGCCCGCTCGAAGGCGCTGATACTCTCGACGACGATCCTCGGCGCGGCCCTCGGCGTCGCAATTGCCTTGTCGACGCCGAAGAAATACGAGGCCACGGCCGAACTCATCGTCGATCCGCGCGACCTCAAGCTCACCGATCGCGATCTCACACAGAACGTGGTCGCCTCCGACGCGACGCTGGCGATCGTCGAGAACCAGGTCCGCGTGCTCACCTCCGGCACGGTCCTCAACAAGGTCGTCGACAAGCTCAATCTCACCAACGATCCCGAGTTCAACGGGCAAGGTTCCGGCGGTCTCGGCGTCATGTCGATGATCCGCTCGATCCTGTCGCGCCACGATGCCGGCGCCGCCGACGATGCCCGCCGGCGCGCGCTCGCCGTCGGCAATCTGGCCGAGAGCCTGTCGGTCGAGCGCGGCGGCAAGACCTTCGTCATCTCGATCGGCGCCACCACCCAGAACGGCGAGAAGTCGGCCCTCATCGCCAACACCATGACCGACGTCTTCCTGCAGACCTTCGGCCAGATCCAGTCCGACACCGCCGGCCGCGCCACCGACGAGCTGACGGCGCGGCTCGACGAATTGCGCAAGGGCGTCGAGGCGGCCGAGCGCAAGGTCGAGGATTACCGGGCCACGCACGACCTCGTCGACGCGCAGGGCCATCTGATCAGCGACGACCAGATGCTGAAGCTCAACGAGCAGCTTTCCGTCGCCCGCGCCCGCACGCTGGAGCTCAACGCGCGGGCGGCTTCGGCGCGTTCGCTCAGCGTCAATTCGGTCCTCACCGGCACCTTGCCGGAAGAGATCAACTCCAACACCATGGGCGAACTGCGCGCGCAATATGCGGCGCTGAAGCAGGAGGCCGATCGCGCCGCCGTCCGGCTCGGCCCGCGCCATCCCGAACTGCAGGCGCTCAGCGCCCAGCTCGCCGGCGCGCGTGACCGCATCGCCGGCGAACTGCAGCGCATCGCTTCTTCGCTGCAGGTCGACCTGAAGCGCTCCGTCCAGCTGGAGCAGGATCTTGCCTCCCGCCTGGCGCAGGCCAAGGTGCAGAGCGGCGACGTCAACAGCGCGCTTGTCTCGCTGCGCGAGCTTGAGCGCGAGGCCGCGGCCAAGCGCTCCGTTTACGAGGCCTTCCTGCTGCGCGCCAAGGAAACCGGCGAGCAGAAGGACATCAACACCGCCAACATCAACGTCATCTCCAAGGCGTTTGCACCGCTCGAGGCGAAAGGACCGTCGCGCGCCGTGATGGCGCTCGCCGGCCTGCTGCTCGGCTTTGCTTCCGGTGTCGGGCTCGGCGCCATGCGTGGCGCCTATGAGAGCCTGCACGAAACCGCGACCTCGCGCTCGCGTCGCCGCGGA
>NZ_RZSG01000486.1:0-4594 GCF_003997725.1 Mesorhizobium sp. M4A.F.Ca.ET.050.02.1.1 | reverse complement strand
GATCTCGGGGTCTGAAATGGATCGGGTCGCGGCGACGGTGGTCGCTTCGCTGGGTGATTGGTCGCGAATGCCGTTTCTGGCGGTGGTGGCGATCACCTTTTTCGCCTGCTGCATTTCCATGCAAGCCTATCTTGGCCGCGTCATCTTCAGTCTCGCCCGAGATGGCGTGCTTCCGTTCTCCCGGAAGTTGGCTTCGGTCAGCGAAGGCAGAAAGGTTCCGCTGGTCGCCATGACGAGCATGACGCTCATCGCCTCGGCCTGCCTGCTTCTCGGCTTCAACGAAGGGGCTGTCGGGACGATGATCAGCTTCGGCACCGCAGGCCTCTATATAACGTTCCTGCTGGTCGTGGCGGCGGCGCTCTACGCCCGCCTCAGCGGCAAGTGGCGCCCCGAGGGCTCGTTGCGTCTCGGCGCGCTCGGCACGCCGGTCAACGTCGCCGCCTTGGTCTGGCTGCTGTTCGAGACCATCAACATAGCTTGGCCACGCGTCGAACTGGCGCCGCCAAATGCTCCGGTTTGGCAGGTTTGGGCGGCGATCTGGGTCTTTGCGGTCGTTGCCGCGCTGGCTGTGATCTACATCGGCGCGTGGCGTCGCAAGAACCTGGCTGCGGAATAGAAATGGGCATTCTTGGCAAAGGCGGCCTGCTGCTGCTGTCGATGGGAGGCTGCTCCGGTATCCTCATGTATCTGTCGCTCGAGCGCCCGGCAGGCTGGGCATACATCAGAAACTTCGCGCGGCTGCGGCAGGGCCACGTCGACGCTTTGGTGCTCGGCGGCATCTTCCTCGCCGCGGAGGCGACAGGCGTCGTCGACTCTTATGCGTCTTTGGTGTTGCTGGTCACCGGCTTCTATACCGTCATCTCGACGGGTGCGATGGGCTGGTGGCCGGATTTTCCGCAGCGATACAAGGTTGCAAGTGTCGGCGACTTCGCCGCCTTGTCGACTTTCGCTCTTGCCTGGGTCTGGGTCACGGTCCGCGTGCTGACGGGGTGGTAGAATATGACGCGCATCTACATCAGCCAGAGGCCCCCGCACCTTCTCGATCTCGACGCGGGCATCGCCACTGCGAAAGCGGAGATCGAGGCCGCAGCGGCACAAGGCGCCGATCTCGTAGTGTTTCCCGAAACCTGGCTCGGGGGCTATCCGGCCTGGGTTTTCGGGTTAGCCGGCTGGAACGATCCGGAGGCGCGGCACTGGTTCCAGAAGCTGGTGGCCGCAAGCGCCACCGTTCCCGGCCCTCACGTCCAGGCCCTCTGCGACGCCGCGCGTGACAATGGGGTGTGCGTGGTGATCGGCCTCAATGAGCGCGCTCGGCCGAGCGCCGCGCTGCTTTACAACAGCGCGCTTACGATCGACGCAGATGGATCGATCGTATCCGTTCACCGCAAGCTCACTCCAACCCACACCGAACGCCTGGTCTGGACGCCGGGCGATGCGGACGGCCTGCGCGTGAACGAAACGGCGGCCGGGCGGGTCGGCGCGATGGTATGCTGGGAGCATTTCCACCCCATCATCCGCCAGGCCCTGCACGCCGAGGACGAGCAGATTCATGTTGCCCTTTGGCCGGACATGCCGTCGGCGCACCAGCTTGCTTCCCGGCACTACGCTTTCGAGGGGCGCTGCTTCGTCGCAAGCGCCGCGACGTATCTTCCTGTGGAGGCCGTGCCGCCGGACCTGCGGGCGGCCTATGAAAAGGGGACGGGGGGAGACGCTTCGTTTCCCGGAGGATCGGGGGTCATCGGGCCCGATGGCGAATACCTGGTCGGTCCGGTCTTCGGTGACGCGCCCGTCATCTGTGACCTTGACCTTGCGCAGACCATAGCGTTCAAACACGATCTCGACGTAACGGGTCACTACAGCCGATCCGATATCCTGCATTGGGGCGTCGATCGGCCGGGAACGAGGTATGGCGAGCAAGGCAGATCAGACTATCGGAGCAAGTGATCAAAACTGGGATGAGTTCGCGCCAAACGACACCCGGCGACGAATCCTCATGGAAGCCAGCGCGCTCTTCCGCCGCCACGGATATCGGGCCACCTCGACACGACAGATCGCGGCTGCGGTAGGCATCAGGCAGCCATCGCTGTTTCACCATTTCGCAAACAAGCAGGCGATACTCGAGGCGCTGTTTTCTCTCAGCCTCGACAATGCGGTGGTCGTCGCGGAAAGGACAGCGAACGCATCTGGATCGGCGGCAGCGAGACTTCATGACTATCTGGTCTGGGATCTCGAGACGCTGCTGAGCCTGCCGCTCTCGCTATCCGAACTCTACAGCAGCGATATATTGCGTGCGCCGGAATTGGCGCACTGGGCCGCCAAGCTCGAATCCCTCTACCTCGCGTTGGAGAAACTTGTCCGCCAGGGCATAGAGGCGGGCGAGTTCGTTGCCACGGATCCGGTGCTCATACGCATCCTGATCGCAAACGTGACGATCGCACACATCCAGTACGCGGACGAACGGCCTGATCGAGATCCCAAGAAGCTGGCGCGCGACGGTGCGCGGTTCGTACTCGCCGGGCTGAGCAACATGCAATCCGCTCATCTTGACGAGTTGATCTCTGGCACACGAAGCCGGACCGTCAGCGGGCAGACGTAGATGTTTCTGCTGGAGCGCTTCGCTGGCGAACGCTCTCCGCCACGCATCGGCTACTCGTCGGCGGCAATCGCCAGTTTATGGCTTGGCACTGTCGTCGGTCCCGCAGCGGTAACGGATTTAGAAAATCGTAAGGAATTTCAAAAGCCTGCATAAACCCTGCTTTAACGCGCCCTTAAATCGCCGCATCTAGTCTGCACCCGAGCGCCATTAGCACCGGGACATTAAGCGCAGCGCATGGCGAACCGCAGAGACAGTCGCATCGAACCGAGCTTCGACGGGCCGCCCCAGGCGAAATCCCCGGCCGGGTTCTCGGTGAGCGAGGAGGATCGCGTCGTGCCGGGCAGTCGCAAATCCGCCGCCAGACGCAAACCGGCCAGGAAGTCGTCGCGGCGCGGGCGCGACCGCAGCCGGCGCGGCCTGTTCGGCATTCTCGCCCGACTGGCCTACTGGTGCTTCGTGCTGGCCATCTGGGGCGGCATCGCGGTGGCCGGCATCGTCGTCTATTACGGCGCCAAGATGCCGGCAGCGACCACCTGGTCGATCCCCGACCGCGCCCCCAACATCAAGATCGTTTCGGTCGACGGACAGCTGATCGCCAATCGCGGCATGAGCGGCGGCGAGGCCGTCGGCCTGCACGAGATGTCGCCCTACATCCCCGAGGCCGTCGTCGCCATCGAGGATCGCCGCTTCTATTCGCATTTCGGCATCGATCCGATCGGGCTGACGCGCGCCATGGTCACCAATGTGCTTGGCGGGCATTTCTCGCAGGGCGGCTCGACGCTGACGCAGCAGCTGGCCAAGAACCTGTTCCTGACGCCCGACCGCACGCTGGAGCGCAAGGTGCAGGAAGTGCTTTTGGCGCTGTGGCTGGAGCACAAGCACACCAAGGACCAGATTCTCGAAATGTACCTCAACCGGGTCTATTTCGGCTCGGGCGCCTATGGCGTCGAAGCGGCCTCGCGGCGCTATTTCGGCAAGAGCGCGCGTGACGTGACGCTCTCCGAGGCGGCGCTTCTGGCGGGCCTGCTCAAGGCGCCGTCGCGGCTGTCGCCGGCGCGCGACCCGAAGGCGGCCGAGGAGCGTGCGCAGCTGGTGCTCGCCGCCATGCGCGACGAGGGCAAGATTGGCGCCAAGGAACTGACGAGCGCGATGAGCGCGCCGGCGACGCGCGCGCCGTCCTACTGGACCGGATCGGAAAACTACGTCGCCGACACTATCATGGGCGAACTGCCCGACCTGATCGGCGACGTGCGCGGCGATATCGTCGTCGACACGACGGTCGATCTCACCTTGCAGAAGCTTGCCGAACAGTCGATCCGGCGGCTGATCGACGAGAGCGGCAAGAAGCTCAACGTCACGCAGGGCGCGCTGGTATCGATCGACGATTCCGGCGCGGTGCGCGCCATGGTCGGCGGCTATGACTATTCGACCAGCCAGTTCGACCGCGCCTCGGAAGCGCGCCGCCAGCCGGGCTCGGCCTTCAAGCCCTTCGTCTACATGGCAGCGCTCGAGGCCGGCCGCACGCCGGACAGCGTGCGCAACGACGCACCGATCAAGATCGGCAAGTGGACGCCGGACAATTACGGCGGCAAATACTTCGGCAAGGTGACGCTGGCGACGGCGCTGGCGAAATCGCTGAACTCGGTCGCCGCCCAGCTCACCATGGAGGTCGGGCCCGACGCGGTGGTCGAGGCCGCTCACCGCATGGGCATCCAGTCCGATCTGCAGTCGAACACCTCGATCGCGCTCGGCACTTCGGAAGTGACGCCGCTGGAGCTGACCTCGGCCTATGTGCCGTTCGCCAATGGCGGCTACAAGCCGGACATCCATTTCATCCGCCGCGTCACCACGGCTGGCGGCAAGGTGCTCTACGACAACAATGGCGGCAACGCGCCACGCGTCGTCAAGCAAGAGATCGTCGGCATGATGAACTCGATGATGACCGGCACGGTCGAAATCGGCACCGCAAAGAAGGCGGCTTTCGCCTGGCCCTCGGCC